>CAYVZD010000011.1:18031-32136 GCA_964456135.1 uncultured Bifidobacterium sp. | reverse complement strand
CATGACATGACTTACTTTTATCAACGCTTAACTCGACCAAATGAAGCTATTTTCCCGCATAAAGCAGAGCACGAAGCAATTGTGCGAGCCATTGAATCCGGTAACCCAGACCAAGCATGGGAAGCTTCAAACAACCACTTGTATTCAACGCATCTATTTCTTGAAAGTATTATTAAGAAAGTTTCAGAATAAAAAAGCCCGCTCGATAAGAGCGGGCTTTTTTAACTTTTACTTAGAGAACTTTGGCTTCTTCCGCCAAAACTCTTACGCTATTGTTATCAACTGCTAAGAATCCACCAGTAATAGAAACTTCGATTTTTTCGCCAGTTTCTCCTTCAACTCGCACTACTCCGTCAACAAGTAGTGAAAGCACAGGTTCATGACCAGCCAAAATACCGATTTCACCTTCGGTAGTTTTAGCAACAAGTGACTTAGCGGCGCCTGACCAAATATTTTGGCCAACCGAAACAACTGCCACGTTTAGTGTTGACATCAATTAGCCCTTAAGTTTCTTGGCATTGGCTTCAACATCGTCGATACCGCCACACATAAAGAATGCCTGCTCTGGTAGGTGGTCATATTCACCCTCAGTTAGTTTCTTGAATGAAGCAACAGTTTCTTCAACTGGTACGAACGAACCTTTTTGGCCAGTAAACGCTTCAGCCACAAACATATTCTGAGAAAGGAAGCGCTCGATACGGCGGGCGCGGTTTACCAGAATCTTGTCTTCTTCAGAAAGTTCATCAATACCAAGAATGGCAATAATGTCCTGCAGTTCTTTGTTGCGCTGCAAAATTTCCTTCACGCGAGCTGCAACTGCATAGTGTTCTTCGCCGACATAGCGAGCATCCAGGATGCGCGATGTTGAATCAAGTGGATCTACGGCTGGGTAGATACCCTTTTCTGAAATCGGACGAGACAACACAGTTGTCGCATCCAAGTGTGCGAATGTTGTAGCCGGAGCCGGGTCAGTTAAGTCATCTGCAGGTACATAAATTGCTTGGAGCGATGTAATCGAGTGACCGCGTGTTGAAGTAATGCGCTCTTGCAAAACACCCATTTCGTCAGCAAGTGTTGGCTGGTAACCCACTGCTGATGGCATACGGCCAAGTAGCGTAGATACTTCAGAACCTGCCTGAGTGAAACGGAAAATGTTATCGATGAAAAGTAGTACGTCCTGCTTTTGTACATCGCGGAAATACTCAGCCATGGTTAAAGCCGAAAGTGCTACGCGAAGACGGGTGCCTGGCGGTTCATCCATCTGACCGAATACCAATGCGGTGTCATTGATTACACCTGATTCAGTCATTTCCAGGAATAAGTCATTACCTTCACGGGTACGCTCACCTACACCAGCGAATACCGAAACACCACCGAAGTTTTTAGCAACACGGGTGATCATCTCTTGAATCAAAACGGTTTTACCTACACCAGCACCACCGAATAGACCGATCTTGCCACCTTTTACATAAGGTGTTAGCAAGTCAATAACTTTGATACCTGTCCAGAAAACTTCAGTCTTTGATTCAAGTTGATCAAATGATGGCGCCTGGCGGTGAATACCCCAGCGCTCTTTGATCTGCAATGATGACTCTTCGACATCTAGTGGCTTGCCAAGTGTGTTCCAAACGTGACTCTTAGTTACATCACCTACGGGAACAGTGATTGAGTCACCGGTGTCACGAACTTGCGCACCGCGGACTAAGCCGTCAGTTGGTTGCATCGAAATAGCGCGGATCATGTTGTCGCCAATGTGCTGGGCAACTTCAAGAGTTAGCGTGCGCTTTTCGCTACCGAAGTCCACGTCAACATGCAATGCGTTGTAAAGGCCAGGCATTGCTTCGACTGGAAACTCCACGTCTACAACAGGACCTGTAACGCGGGCTACGCGGCCGACAGAAGTTGTGGTTGCGGTCATGATGGTTTAGCTCCCTGCTGATGCGGAGGAAAGTGCATCGGCGCCACCGACGATTTCACTAATCTCCTGGGTGATTTCAGCCTGACGAGCTTGGTTAGCTTGTCGGGCAAGTGTTCGGATAAGTTCTTCGGCATTGTCAGACGCAGACTTCATGGCACGACGACGTGCGGCGTGCTCACTAGCTGCAGCTAACAATAGTGATGTGTACACCACGTTTTCGATGTAACGAGGTAGTAGTGCATCGAGCACAGCTTCGGCGCTGGGCTCGAAATCGTAAAGTGGGAAAGCCTTAGTCTCAAGTTTTACTGCGGCTTCTTCTTCAGAAACTTCAATCACTTCGACTGGAAGAATTCGACGTACTCGAACTTCTTGCACAGCCATGTTGATGAAATGGGTATAGACCAAATGAATTTCATCTAGCCCACCGTTTTGAGTTTCTTCCTTGAATGCAGCTAAAACCGTGTCAGCAATTTCTTTTGCATTTTCATACGTTGGTTGATCAGTAAAGCCAGTCCACGAAGCAGCAATCGGACGCTCGCGGAATTTGTAGAAACCAACAGACTTACGACCAACTAAGAAGTGTTTAGCTTCAACACCCTCTTCTTTGAGTAAGCCGTTGAGTGCTTCGCCTTCTTTGATAATCGCGGATGAGTAAGCACCGGCCAACCCACGGTCAGCGGTAATCAAAATTACTGCAGCCCGCTTCCGATTTTCTACCGTGGTAAACAGCGGGTGCTTGCTGTTACTGCTGTGTGAAACCGCAGCAGAAATAGCCCGCATTAATTCAAGGGTGTACGGCAAAGAAGCTTCAACGCGCTGCTGCGCTTTGACAATACGCGAAGACGCAATGAGCTCCATTGCCTTCGTGATCTTCTTGGTTGCCTGAACGGACTTAATCCGTCGTCGGTAAACCCTTAATTGTGCTCCCACTTAGCCCCGTACTTTCACAATCTGAGTTGGGTCGATTTCAGATTCATCAAGTGCTTCAACGGGTGCATCGTTAATTAGTGGATGTCCAGCTGTTGTGATGAATTGCTTTTTAAATTCGCCAATCGCTTTTTCTAGGCGAGCCAAAATCTCATCTGAGAAATCGGTAGTGTCACGCACAGTTGTGAAAATGTCCTTGTGATTGCGGTCTAGGTAATCTAGGAAATCACCATCGAAACGGCGAATATCTTCAACTGGGACGTCATCTAGCTGGCCAGTTGTTCCGGCCCACACTGAAATAACTTCACGTTCCATAGCTTGCGGTTGATACTGAGGCTGCTTTAGTAACTCAACTAAGCGCGCACCACGTTCAAGCTGTGCCTTAGAAGCAGCATCAAGATCTGAACCGAAAGCAGCGAACGCTTCTAATTCGCGGTACTGAGCAAGATCAAGACGTAGACGTCCTGCAACTTTCTTCATCGCCTTAGGCTGTGCTGAACCACCAACGCGAGACACCGAAATACCTACGTTGATCGCTGGGCGGACACCTGAGTTGAAAAGATCAGATTCAAGGAAGCACTGTCCATCCGTAATCGAAATTACGTTTGTTGGAATGTATGCAGATACATCATTAGCTTTAGTTTCAATGATTGGTAGACCAGTCATTGAGCCGCCGCCAAGTTCATCTGACAACTTTGCACAGCGCTCTAGTAAGCGTGAGTGTAAGTAGAAAACGTCACCTGGATATGCTTCGCGACCTGGCGGACGGCGAAGAAGTAGTGACACTGCACGATATGCCTCAGCTTGTTTTGAAAGATCATCAAAAACAATCAAAACGTGCTGACCGTTGTACATCCAGTGCTGTCCAATTGCAGAACCAGTGTAAGGAGCTAGGTATTTGAAACCTGCTGGGTCAGATGCTGGTGCAGCCACAATCGTGGTGTATTCCATTGCACCAAACTCTTCAAGAGCGCCTTTAACTGATGCAATTGTTGAACCCTTTTGACCAATCGCTACGTAAATGCACTTAACTTGTTTCTTTGGATCGCCAGTTTTCCAGTTTTCGCGCTGGTTCAAAATTGTGTCGATCGCAACTGCTGTCTTTCCAGTCTGACGGTCACCAATGATTAATTGGCGCTGTCCACGTCCGATTGCAGTCATTGCGTCAATTGCTTTGATACCAGTTTGCATTGGTTCTTTAACCGGTTGACGCTGAACAACTGTAGGTGCCTGTAGTTCTAAAGCACGACGTCCATCAGCCTTGATCGGGCCAAGTCCATCAATTGGATTACCAAGTGGATCAACAACGCGACCTAGGAACCCATCACCAACTGGCACTGAAAGAATCTCGCCGGTGCGCTTTACGCTTTGGCCTTCTTCGACTTTGCTGCCATCACCTAAGAGCACGGCACCAATTTCGCGAACATCTAAATTCAGAGCCAGACCTAATAGGCCTCCCTCGAACTCTAGAAGTTCGTTGGTCATTGCGGAATGAAGGCCTTCAACGCGAGCGATTCCGTCACCAGTTTCAACTACGCGACCAACTTCTTCGCGTGCATTTGCTGGAGCGAATGACTCGACAGTACGGGCGATCGCATCCCGGATTTCTTCGGGCCGGATCGATAGTTCCGTCATGATGTCCTGCTTTCTTTTGGGTTCTTTAGTTTGCGTTACGCCTGGAATTGACGTGACGCGGTTTGAATACGGGTTGAGATTGTGCCATCAATTACATCGTCGCCAACCTGAACTTTGACTCCGCCGATAACTTCTGGACTTACGACTGAGTCGATTACAACTTCATTGCCAAAAATTTTGCCAAGTGCAGTTGCGATCCGCGACTTTTGTTGTTTCGACAATTCGATTGCAGTTGTTACGGTTGCGACTAATTTTCCATGCCTTGCAGCTGCCAGCGCAGAAAGTTCATCAAGGGCTTGACTAATCCGACGACCACGAGGGTGGGCTACGTATTGAGCCACCAATGTGACAGTGTCAGTGTGCGCCTGACCCGAGAGGAGGTCAGTCACTAACTTAGTCTTTGCTGAACTTGAAATGGTGCTGCCTGAAAGGGCCATCTGCAAATCTGATTGACGATCAACTAATCGAGCAAAGAAGAATATTTCTTCTTCAAC
This sequence comes from uncultured Bifidobacterium sp., assembly GCA_964456135.1. Classification (GTDB taxonomy): domain Bacteria; phylum Actinomycetota; class Actinomycetes; order S36-B12; family UBA5976; genus UBA5976. The sequence continues at coordinate 27,162 of CAYVZD010000011.1, read as the reverse complement.
ACGATCAATTGATTTTCCTTTTTCAGTTGCAGCCAGCACAACTAAAGCGCCTGCGCTTTCTATTGCATCCACCAAACTAGAATCTTTGAACCAACGGTTAGCCACAATTTTTTCAACTACCGCAACGGCTTCTTTTGAAACCTGATTACCAAGAACTTGTTTAACTAAGTTGGCTCGAACTTCGACAGTCAATCCAGAGTCAGCCAAGTTTCGACGCAGACTTGTTTCAGTTTCAAGTAAATTGGCAACCGCAAAAAGTTCGCTGCCAATAGAAGCTGAAGCCAATCCAGAAACTGATTCTTGGATCTGCTTTGAAATTACTTGGCTAACAGCTGACATTACTTACCTGCCGACTGTTCTAGATCGCTAATAAAGCGTTCAACGACTGCTTGTGCGCGCTTATCGTCAGTTAAAACTTCGCCTACGATTCGTGATGCAAGATCAGTTGCGACTAATCCCAAATCACGGCGAAGTTCCGTAGCCACGCGAGTTCGATCTGATTCAAGAGCAGATTGTGCTTGCGCAGTTACTGCAGCTGCAGCTGTTGCGGCAGACTTCTTAGCTTCATCAATTATCGAAATGCGCTCTGCTGACGCTGCGGCACGAATGTCGCTGGCCTCTTTATTTGCATCAGCAAGTGCAGCACGATACTTAGCTAAAACTTCAGTAGCTTCAGCTTGAGTTTGTTCTGCACGGGCTAACCCACCTTCGATCTTTTCGGTTCTGGCTGCTGTAATTTGGCGCATCGCCGGCATTACAAACTTCGAGAACAAAACCAAAACGATTACAAAGGAAAGTCCACCCCAGATGATGTCGTAAATAGCAGGCAAAAGCACATTGTGCTCTTCGCCTGACTCAGAGGCTAACTTGATCCACTGCTGCATGGTTTCTCCTAATACCTAATGATTTTTAAAAGTTTGTCTTTTGAAAATCGATTTAGGTGAATAGGAAGCCGGCAACAAGACCGATTAGAGCAAGCGCTTCAGTGAACGCAATACCCAAGAACATGTTGGTACGTAGTACACCAGTGACTTCTGGTTGGCGTGCGATACCTTCAAGTGCCTTACCGACAAGGATGCCGATACCGATACCTGGGCCAATCGCGGCTAAGCCATAGCCAATTGCGTTTAGGTTGCCATTGATTTCTGCGAGCAACTGCACGTTATTTCCTCTCGTTTTGCGAAATTTCTTTCGCGGTTTTTTAGTGTTCCGCGCTAGTGGCGCCGTCAATGTAGACAGCGGTCAATAGCGTGAAGATGTATGCCTGTAGGAATGCCACCAAGATTTCAAAAAGTGTAAAAGCAAAGCCCATGAAGAACGCTGGGATTGCCACCACTTTCATTAATCCATCTGATTCCAACAGGAAGTATTGGGTTGCGCCAAAGAACAAAACTAAAAGTAAGTGGCCAGCCATCATGTTGGCCAGCAAACGAATTGTTAACGTTACTGGACGCAGTACGAATGTTGAGACAAATTCAATTGGTGTTACCAATGCATAGATAGGTGCAGGTACACCAGCTGGGAATAGGTTGCTCTTTAGATAGTGACCAACACCATTAGCTCTAATTCCCTCGACGTTGAAAACTATCCAAGAAATTCCAGCAAGAAGTAACGGAATTCCAATAACGCTGGTAACTGATATGTGCATTAACGGCAGAATGCCCGTGATGTTGAAAAAGAACAGCAACCAAAACATTGAAGTTAGGTAAACGGCATATCTTGGACCTTTGTGGCCAAGGATTTCTTCGATGATATTTTTTTGCACAAACTCAACGGCTAATTCGCCTAAGTTCTGAATTCCTCTCGGAACGAACTGTGGCTTACGAAAAGCTGCGATAAAAAAGCTGCACAGCAAAAGTGTCATGATGACACCGATCATATTTATTCGATTGAACTCAAAAATAGTTCCTTCGAAAAGAATTGGTGCTGGGAAAAATTCACCAACTGAAGGAGGTTTAAAACCGCCGCCTTCTCCTTCGGCAAAAGAAAACGTTGACGGTAAGTGAGCGATGGTGTTTAGCACGGCGCTTACTTAACTCCCTTTAGTTAGGTTCGGAGTCTTTCCCGAATCTGACGTACACGATGTAAATAGAAGTGATGAAACCAATCACCACACCAAGCGGGAGGAAGACCCTTGATGTATCTGCGAGTCGGTCAACCAGCGCTCCAATTGCGCCCCAAACTATCGGGCCAGCAAGTAAAGTGCTGATCATTCGCCAGGCCATATCCTCGCTTGGCCCAGCTTTAGCTGGATCAAACTTGGGTAGGTTTTCCCCTGTCATCGACATCGAATTTAGCAGAGAATCGCATGACGTGATTCAGCAGGTATGGTACTTAGAAATAAGGGAATTAGCCCTGTTTTGGCTCTACATATGGAACTTTTGCCCGGGTAAGCATGATGGCTTCTAGAACCAGAAGCACCATAGTCTGAATCACCAGAACGCCAAAGAAAAACGGTCGACTATAGAAGTCCTGATTGCGTAGCCAGGCTAGAACCCCCATCAGCACAATTATTTTTAGTAACCATGAGCCCAGAACTACAAAGCCAAGTTTGTCCGGACCCATGTTTGAAGTGGCAAGTGCAACTAGTGCAGTAACACTAAAAAATACGCCGGCAACAATTGCACCTATTGCACTACCCCAAAATCCTGATGAACCTTGGGTTGCTTGGCCAAACCCAATTGAGATCGCTGTGATCAAAAACCAGGCTAAGAATCCGAACAATGCCGCACGACGGGCTGCCTGCTTTGCCGTAACCTGACCCATTTTTACTTCCTTATTGCTTAACTATTGACTCTATTTGAACGTGGACTACTTATAAGAAACTTTTGGTGGATTAAGTACCCAGCCAACTAGTGCAATGGTGGCTATTGAAAAGACAATTGCAGTTATCCAAACTGGAATAAATGCCAGGCTTACCGCTGAAAATGCAATTAAGCCGGTAAATGCAGTCATAATTAAAACCGCACGTTCTTGACCATGACCAAGTTTTAATAGTCGATGATGAATATGTTCTTTATCTGGCTGAAATGGCGATCTACCTCTTCGACTGCGGCGCAGGATTGCCAAAATTAAATCAAGTAACGGAATGGCCAAAATCGATAACGGTAAAACGATCGGTAAAAATGCGGGCAATAACGAACCACTTGTTAATCCACCAGGGTCAATTTGGCCGGTCAACATTATTGAAGAAGCCGCCATCAAAAATCCGATTAACATCGAACCGGTATCCCCCATGAATACTTGGGCACGGAACCAGTTGTGTGGCAAAAAGCCTGCACACATTCCCATCAATGTTGCCGAAATTAATGTGGCCAAGGTGGCTCGTTGATAACCATTAACCACACTTAAGAAATATGAATATGAAAAGAAAGCTGCCGCACCAACTCCCACAATGCTGGTGGCTAAGCCATCAAGTCCGTCAACCATGTTTACGGCGTTAATACTGACTAACACGATCAATACAGTTACAAAAACTGACGTAGTCGGATCCAAAATAAATGTTCCGCCGATCGGAAGCCAGACAAGCGTTACACCCTGCATTGCCATGGTTCCAGCAGCAAGAATTTGGCCAACTAACTTAGTCGGAGCATCTAACCCAATTTTGTCATCGACAATTCCTAGGATCACGATGATGGCAGCTCCACTTAGCAGCGCATTGATTTGAGAATTGTCGCTAAAAATCGTGCTCATTAATGGCAGCTGCGTGGCTAACAGAATAGATACAGCCAAACCAATAAACATGGCCAAGCCGCCCCATCTTGGAGTTGGCTCTTCATGTACGTCGCGATCACGAACTTCAGCTAAAGCGCCAAATTTAAGTGCAAGTGCGCGCGCAACTGGCGTTACTAAATATGTAACAGCAGCCGCAGCCAGAAGTACCAGTAAGTATTCGCGCACAGGTCAACGCTACTTGGTCAACTTAGTGGAGCAAATTATCCGCGTGGATAAGCAGGAAAAGCGGCAGTTAGCGTATTAACTTCTGCCTTTATTTCAGCGTGCACAGATGGATTATCAGTTTTAACCGCACGACCAATTAGTTGTGCAATTTTCTTCATTTCTGGAATGCCCATGCCTTGAGTTGTAATAGATGGAGTTCCAACTCGTACGCCACTGGTAACTGCCGCAGGCTTTGGATCATATGGAATTGAGTTCTTATTCAACACAATTCCAGATGCACCGCAACGAGCTTCAGCATCTTTACCAGTTACATCAATACCCTGCAGATCTAATAGCGCAAGATGCGTATCAGTTCCACCTGTTACTGGACGCATGCCTTCTTGCGCTAAACCGGCAACTAATTCTTGGGCATTAGCAATAACATCTTTTGCATACTTTTGATATTCAGGTGTCATACATTCTTTAAGCGCAACAGCTTTTGCGGCAACCACATGCATCATTGGCCCACCTTGCATCATCGGGAATACTGCTTTGTCGATAGCTGCAGCATGTTCTTCTTTGCACACAATCATGCCGCTGCGTGGACCACGAAGTACTTTATGCGTAGTGAATGTAACTACATCTGCATACGGAACTGGTGAAGGTATTGCCTTACCGGCAACTAAGCCAATGAAGTGAGCCGCGTCAACATGGAAAATTGCGCCTACTTCATCTGCGATTTCTCGAAATGCTTTAAAGTCAATCAATCTTGGAATTGCTGAACCACCAGCAATAATCATTTTTGGTTTATGTTCGCGGGCAAGATCTCTTAATTGGTCATAGTCGATATCTTCAGAGCCTTCAGCCACACCGTAGTGCACTGCATTAAACCATTTACCGCTGTATGAAACTGCCGCACCATGTGTTAGGTGGCCTCCATGCGGCAATGACATGGCTAAGTAAGTGTCACCTGGTTTTAGGAATGCCCCAAAAACTGCGATGTTTGCAGATGCACCAGAATGTGGTTGCAAATTTGCGTGGTCTGCGCCGAACAATTTTTTAGCACGTTCAATGCCAAGTGTTTCTGCTACGTCAACAACTTCGCAGCCACCGTAGTAACGCTTACCTGGATATCCTTCGGCATATTTGTTACTTAACGTGGAACCTAAGGCAGTGAGCACTGCAGGCGAGGTGAAATTTTCGCTGGCAATCAGCTGAATACCGCTTCTAAGTCGATTTAATTCATCAAGCAAAATTTGGGCAATTTCTGGATCAGAGTTTTTTAACTGATCAAAATCAGAACCGAAAAAAGTTTCACTCATTTATTTACCTAACATTCTTGCTTGAGGTGAAATGCTGCAAAAACAGTTAGTTAAAGTGTAGAACCAAAAACTATTTAGTTACAGTCGCATCGATAACATTTGGATTCACTTCACGAATGGATCCAATAGTGATCGCCCCCTGGCGAATAAGTCTTAAGTTAGATGTTGTCGCGTCAACAACTGATGACACATTGTGAGACAGCTCTCCGGCATCAAGGTACACAGCAACTTTTTGACCAAGGGCGCCAACCGCCTGTTCCACTATTTGGATTGGGTCTTGCCCACTGAGTTGGGCTCCGGTCATTGCAAGCGGTCCAACTTTTTGCAAAAGCGACTGCGCAATATTCGAATTTGGGACTCTGATTGATAGCGCTGTGCGGTGATCACCAATAGACCAATTCAAAGAGGGTTGGCTACGTGTCAATATCGTGAGAGGTCCAGGCCAAAACGCATGTGCCAGATCACTTGCCAAATTAGATAGCTTTGCAATCCCATTGGCCATCTCAATTGATCCCGCAGCTACTGGAATAGGTACCGCAGGTGATTGCTGTTTAGCCATTCGAAGCAAAGTCACTGCCCCAGGGTGAAATGCATCGGCCACAACTGCATAACTTGTATCTGTTGGAATAACAACAAGTTGTCCGCTTTTTAGTACTTCAACTACTTCGGCAAAAATTTCACTTTGGGCAAATTCATTTTCTGATACTGGATAAATGTCGTTCACTGTAAACCTGCAATCTCTGCACTTGTTCGAATTGCTGTCACAAATCTTGGCAACTGGTTGTAATCAACATGATCGATAACTTGGGACCAGATTTCTAAGTTTTTACCACCCGTGTTGCTTAATAAATCAACAGCAGATTTACTTTGAACATCAGCATGTTCCATGCCAAAAAAACCATTTGGCTTTAATAAGTTAGCTGCCACAATAGAAACTTTACGAGCTACATCGAGTCCATCTGGACCGCCAAACAAGGCAAGTTTTGGATCATGATCACGGACTTCTGGTTCACGAGGAATCATTTCATCAGGGATGTAAGGCGGATTTGAAAGTACTACGTCAACAGTTCCATTTAATGCTGAGAATACATTCAGATTTGTTGCATCCTCGTTATAAGTGATAACCGTTGAATTTAGTCTGGCCAATTGCTCGCTGTGCGCTGCTACATTTTTCGTTAACCAATTAAATGCTTGGGTAGAAAGTTCTACTGCGTGCACAGTTGTGTTTGGGCTTTCTAAAGCCAAACTAAGTGCGATTGCGCCAGACCCGGCACAAAGGTCAACCGCTAACTTTGCTTCTGGCTGTTTGTTAAGTTCAACCAATCCTGCTTCAACCAACAGCTCAGTCTCTGGACGTGGAATAAATACTCCAGGACCAACTTCGAGTTCTAAATACCGAAAAAATGCTTGTCCAGTTAAATGCTGAAGTGGAATGCGTTGTGCACGTTTTTCAATAAGATCAGTGATCTTTGCACTTTGATCTGTTGTTAGTTCTTGATCAGCTGGTAAATTCTTGCGGTCAACTTTCAAAGCAAACGCTAAAAGTAATTGCGCATCAGTTTCTGGACTAGTGCATTGCGCAGTATTTAACTTTGTGGTTGCCCACTTCAATACTTCGCGAACAGTACTCACTTTTACTGGCCTAGTGCGGCAAGTTTCGCTTTATAGTCAGCCTCGATACAAGCATTAATTACTGGATCAAGTTCGCCATCCATAACCTGATCTAAGTTATTGCTCTTAAATCCAACTCGATGATCGGCTAGTCGATTTTCCGGAAAATTATAAGTTCTAATGCGTTCTGACCGATCTACAGTTCTAACCTGACTCTTCCGCGCATCAGAAGCTGCTGCTGCGGCTGCTTCTTCGGCGGCAGCAAGTAAGCGAGCGCGCAAAATACGCATTGCAGATTCTTTGTTTTGCAATTGCGACTTTTCGTTTTGGCAAGAGACTACGATTCCAGTTGGTACGTGAGTAATGCGCACTGCAGAGTCAGTTGTATTAACACTCTGCCCACCTGGACCACTTGATCGATAGACATCGATGCGCAAGTCATTTGGATCGATGGTGACATCGATTTCTTCAGCTTCAGGTAACACAAGTACCCCTGCTGCTGAAGTATGAATGCGCCCTTGTGATTCAGTAACCGGAACCCGCTGTACACGATGTACGCCACCTTCGTATTTCAAATTTGCATAAGGCGCTTCTTCGGGTGGAACAACTCCCTTTGATTTAACGGCAATAGCAATATCTTTGTATCCGCCCATGTCAGATTCTTCAGCTTCAATTACTTGGGTAGCCCAACCGCGTTTTTCGGCATATCGCAAATACATGCGCATTAAATCACCAGCAAATAGAGCCGACTCTTCACCGCCAGCACCAGCTTTAATTTCTAGAATGACGTCGTTTGAATCTAATGGGTCACGTGGAATAAGCATCTGCTGAAGTTTTTCGGCAGCCTCTTCAGCTTTAATTTTTAATTCCTCAGCTTCAGCTTGAAAAGCTGAGTCTTCTTGACCCATTTCACGAGCAGCTGCTTCATCGTCACGCAATTGTTTTAACTCTAGGTACTTAGCAACTACGGGCTTTAGCTCTGCATGTCGTTTACCAATTCGACGTGCTTCATTTGGATTACTGTGAGTCGCAGGGTCACTTAACTTAGCCTCGAGATCGGCCATCTCTTTGGCCATCTCTTCGACTTTGCTAAAGTCTTGTGACATTTTTAATTCCTACTTCTCGTTAACTTTTTGAGCTTTTTTATTAAAAATATTTATAAATAAATAAGGTGCTGCCATCGCAACTGCGAAGACAACACCTTATTAAAAAGCTAGGACTGTTTGCCGAAACGCTTTTCGAATTTGGCTACGCGGCCACCAGTGTCAAGAATTTTTTGCTTTCCGGTGTAGAACGGGTGGCAATTGCTGCAAACGTCAGCGTGAATTGCGCCATTCTTTTGGGTGCTACGAGTTTCAAATGTGTTTCCGCATGAGCAAGTAACTTTTGTTACTACATACTCTGGATGAATTTCGGCCTTCACGGGTTTCTCCCTATTAATAATGTGCTCGGGTCGCTATAACTTCGGACGTTACGCGTGAACCGACCAGCCCCTAAATTGTGCCAGTTTCGAGCAATTAACTCAAAATGAAATCTGCTAGTCCTTATTCGACGGGCAATTGTTTAAGGGCTATTGCATACTGGGTGATTTTTTGCGTGGGAACTTCCGCTTCGAGTTCCAGTGCTAAAGCAGTTGATTCTGGATACCGCCCGTTAACCCACTGTGAGATTGTTCCGGTGTAAGTATTCGTTGGTGAATCCGCCATCTCGCCTGGAATACAAGTTGCGGGTAGTCCAGTTAGTAGTGCTAACCGCTCATCAAGATTTTGATCAGCTCCTTGAGAGCAATCAACTAATCCATATGGCTGATGAATAGTGATCAGAATTTTCGGTTTCACTAAATCAATCGCTCGCATCAAACTTTGCGTTTCAGGTTCGCTGGCTGGATTTGTTCCGCTATAAGTTTTAGCGCCAACAACACTAGGTAACCAATTAGTCGGGAAATTTCTATTGAGATCAACCCCATTGAAATTCTGCCGAGTGCCTAAATTGCTACCGTCGGGATTGCCATTTCGAATCACCCATAAATCGGTGTTGTCACCAGCGCCTAGTTCGATTAACTCTTCGACAACTTCGATTCCGGCTGGCTCATTTCCGTGAACCGATCCAATTACGAGCATTGAATTTTTTGATCCAATATGCGATCCACCAACATGACAGAGTTCAATCGGCTTTCCGGAATTGGATTTTCCAACTTCGATAATTTCAATACAGCCTGTTTTTGCTGGCTGTGGTTTGGCTAAATCAAAAGCAATCGATATCGAAACCAAACTCAACGAAATCGCTATAAATAAGTAGCGAAGTCGGTAGGGCACTATT
>CAYVZD010000011.1:11815-17931 GCA_964456135.1 uncultured Bifidobacterium sp. | reverse complement strand
GAAGCTTCAATATCAACTGCTGGGAACACGCGACGATCTGCAAGTTTGCGATCGAGTTTAAGTTCCATGTTGCCAGTGCCTTTGAATTCTTCGAAGATAACTTCGTCCATGCGCGAACCAGTTTCAACAAGCGCGGTCGCCAAAATAGTTAACGATCCACCTTCTTCAATGTTGCGCGCCGCACCAAAGAATTTCTTTGGCGGGTAAAGGGCTGCAGAATCAACACCACCGGAAAGAATGCGACCAGAAGCTGGAGCTGACAAGTTATAAGCACGGCCAAGACGTGTCATTGAGTCGAGTAACACAACTACGTCGTGACCCATTTCAACTAGTCGTTTTGCCCGTTCAATTGCCAATTCAGCAATAGTTGTGTGATCTTCAGCTGGTCGATCGAAAGTTGAAGCAATTACTTCACCTTTTACCGAACGCTGCATATCGGTAACTTCTTCTGGGCGTTCATCGACAAGAACCACCATTAAGTGGACTTCTGGATTATTTTCTACAATCGCATTTGCAATGTTTTGCAAAATCATGGTCTTACCAGCTTTTGGTGGTGACACGATAAGACCTCGTTGGCCTTTACCAATTGGAGCGACTAAATCGATAACTCGAGTGACTAAATTGTTTGCACTGGTTTCCAAGCGCAATCTATCCTGCGGATAAAGCGGGGTTAATTTATTGAAATCAACGCGACCCTTAATTTCTTCAGGCTCAAGTCCATTTACTGACTCAACTCGCACTAGCGGATTAAATTTTTGTGGGCGGTCACCTTCGCGGGGTTGTTTTACCTGGCCGGTAACGGCATCGCCTTTACGTAATCCGAATCGTTTTACTAGTCCCATAGAGACATAAACGTCATTTGGACCAGGTAGGTATCCGCTTGTCCGAACGAATGCGTAGTTATCAAGGATGTCGACGATTCCGCCTACCGGCAGTAAAACATCGTCTTCACTGATTTCAATTTCATATCCATTTTCACCACGGTTACCGCGGTCACGGCGATTGCCACGATCACGATCACGGCCTCGACGATTTCGACCGCCACGATCGTCACGATCACCACGATCAGAACGTTCTTCGCGATCGCCACGATCACCGCGATCGCCGCGATCGGAACGGTCCGAAGTTTCTTCGGCTGAATCAGAAGAGTCAGCATCGGCGCCACGATCTGGACGACCTGCTGGTCTAGAGGCAGAGCGACGGCTCTTGCTTTGTTTTATAGAAATAGCTTCGATTAGTTCAGACTTACGCATGCCTGCGGCACCATCAATGCCAAGATCATCGGCCATGGCGCGAAGTTCAGGAAGCAGTTTGTTATTCAACCCTTTATCTAGGGCGACTGTGTCGGTCACTTATGTGTCCTTTTATTTTTAATAGTTGGATTTCTTCATCCAGCACTACAGGCGAATTTTTCCGCGAACTTTAGTGGGATTTCGGTGAGCGAAGACTTCGCATCCGATGGCAAAAGCGTAGCAGGTATTTCACAAAACTGTGAAATTCAGGCGCTACTAAAGGATATTCACCCCAGTGTCAGCAACCTTAAGTTGTTTAGCCACAAAGCCAGCCGACGTAATTTGGCCTATAACCATCGCCGCATTTTCTTTATTGGTAAGGGCGAGCACAGTGGGACCTGCGCCACTGATACAAGCGGCAACTTCTTTTTCTCGCAAATTATCTACCAGCGCCATCGAGTCTGGGTAGGCACTTCGCCGATATTCCTGATGTAGTCGATCGGCAGTTGCATCAAAAAGCGAAGTTGGATCGGCGACTAAAGCCGCAACTAACAGAGCAGTTCGCGCACTATTAAATACTGCATCTAAATGTGGAATTTGTGTTGGAATTAAATTACGAGCTTGTTTGGTGGAAAGCTCAGAATCTGGAATACCCACAATCGGAACGATCGCTGGGTTTACATTAATTGACCGGGTGTTGATTTCATTTAACTCGGTCTGCCAAGAGATAGTTAAACCACCCATCAAACATGCAGAAACATTGTCTGGATGACCTTCAATCAAGGTTGCTTCCTGAAGAAGTAAATCTTCTGGAAGATCTGCTTTAGCTAATTCCCTTGCTAATACCAATCCAGCTACTACCGCAGCTGCCGAAGAACCTAGGCCACGACCTTGCGGAATATTGTTTTCACATTCAAGAGTGAAGCCAGAAATATTTAGATTAAATTTTTTCGCGGTGGCTAAAATCGTTTGAGCGATTAAATGACTTTCATCTTTTGCTAGCGAATCAGCACCAAACCCCGAAATCTCAACTTTAATTTCGCCAGAATCATTCAGTTTCGCTTTTACAATGTCGCGGATATCTAAAGCCAGTGCCAGGCTGTCATATCCAGGTCCAAGATTTGCACTTGATGCCGGAACACTGACTGTTACTTTTTTATGCATTAGGCCAGCCCAAGTGTCACAGCTGCAGCATGTGGGTCAACTGCAACCACAATTGGATCTTCAACATCCTTAAGCGCCCATTGGGTATCTTTTAGCCCGTTGCCAGTGACTGTGCAGGTGATGACTGCATCTTTTGGCACTTCTCCGTTACTAGCTTTTTTCAATAATCCAGCAACTGGTGCTGCACTTGCTGGCTCCACAAAAACGCCTTCACGGGTGCTTAGTAATTTATGTGCAGAAAGAATTTCTTCATCAGTAACCGAATCAATAACTCCTGCAGATTCTTCACGCGCTGCAATAGCTAAGTCCCACGACGCTGGGTTGCCAATTCTAATTGCGGTTGCGATTGTTTCAGGTTTTGCGATTGGATGACCGGCAATGAATGGAGCTGCGCCCGCTGCTTGAAAGCCCCACATCTGTGGCCGGTGAGTTGCAATTCCATCTTTGAAGTACTCGGTGAATCCAAGCCAGTAAGCGCTAATGTTTCCGGCATTGCCAACTGGTAAGCAATGAATATGTGGAGCATCTCCTAGCTCATCGATGATTTCGAAGGCCGCAGTTTTTTGTCCTTGTAGCCGAACTGGGTTTACTGAATTTACTAACGAGATTGGGTAATTCTCGGCAAGTCCACGAGCCAAAGTTAGGCAGTCATCAAAATTTCCATCGACCTGGATTATTTTTGCGCCATGCGCGACAGCTTGAGCTAACTTACCCATGGCTATTTTTCCTTGCGGAATCAATACGGCACTTGTAATTCCAGCTTTGGCTGCATATGCAGCAGCTGATGCGCTGGTATTTCCAGTTGAGGCACAGATAACTGCCTTAGCGCCTTTGCGAACTGAATCGGTGATAGCAAGAGTCATACCGCGGTCTTTAAAAGATCCAGTCGGATTCATTCCTTCAACTTTTAAATAAACCTTGGCGCCAACTCGATCAGATATTTCACAAGCGTAGACAAGAGGGGTTCCACCTTCCCCGAGCGTGACAACTACGTCTGAGTCTGCAATCGGTAACCGATCGCGATATTCAGCAATAATTCCGCGCCACTGATGTGCCATTTAGCTTGGGCCACCTTCAACTCGCATAACACCGACAACATCGCGAACTGCTGACAAACTTTTTAGCGCACTCAGAGTTGCTTGAAGTTTTGCGTCTGTTGCTTTATGCGTGCGAATTATGAGTCGAGCTTCTTCGCCGACACCGTCTTGGCGTACGGCTTGAATCGAAACATCATGTTTTGCAAACTCACTTGAGATCGCTGCTAAAACACCGGATACGTCAGCGACTCGTAAATTTAAGTAATAGGCAGTTTCTGCTTGACCTATTTCTCGCAAAGCAAGGTCAGCATAAATACTTTGGGCTGGCCCAAGACTGCCGGCCACACGATTGCGACTTGCTGCCACTACGTCACCTAGAACTGATGATGCAGTTGGCACTCCACCAGCACCACGGCCATAAAACATCATTTGGCCTGCTGCTTGTGCTTCAACAAAAACAGCATTAAAGGCATCTCGCACACTAGCTAGTGGATGATTTTGTGGAACCATTGCGGGATGTACGCGAACAATTACTCCGCTTTCATCTTTAGTTAATTCTGCAATTGCTAGCAACTTAATTACATAACCTAAAGATTTAGCCGCTGCTATATCTTCAGCCGTTACTTTCGAAATACCTTCTCGGTAAACATCTTCAGAGGTCACATCGGTGTGAAATGCGATACCTGCCAGAATCGCAGCCTTGGCCGCCGAGTCAAAGCCCTCGACATCTGCAGTTGGGTCTGCTTCTGCGTAGCCAAGTGCTTGTGCCTCAGCCAAAACTGCATGGTAGTCAGCACCGTCTGAATACATTTTGCTCAAAATAAAGTTTGTTGTTCCATTCACTATGCCCAAGATTTTTGTGACTTTGTCACCAGCAAGCGACTCACGCAATGGGCGAATTAACGGAATAGCGCCAGCAACTGCGGCTTCGTAGTAAAGATCTACACCTTTTTCTTCAGCCAGTTTGTGTAGATGTGCACCATGTGCAGCAAGTAGCGCTTTGTTCGCGGTAACTACCGATGAACCATTTGCAATTGCAGTTTCAATTAAAGTTTTTGCTGGTTCGATTCCGCCAATTAATTCAATAACTATGTCAGCGCCAGAGCTTGCTAACTTGGCGGCATCTTGCGTAATTAGTTCAGCTGAAATTCCTGACCTAGGTTTACTTGCATCTCGAACTGCAACACCTTTGAGTTCAAGCGGGCGACCAATTCGTGCAGTTAAGTCTTCGGCTTGCTCGACAAGTAACTGAGCAACAGCCGATCCAACAGTGCCACCACCAAGCAGGACCACAGATAGTGGGGATGCCATCAGTACTCCTAATTAAGAAAATAAGTCGTCTTAACTCTTACAAGTCTGGCAGAACTGAACTATCTGACCAAAATTCGCAAATAAGTTAAATGCCTGGATCGAGTGAAAGCACATCATCCAGAGTTTCTCGACGAAGTAAAACTTGAGATTGACCATTTTTAACGCTGATTACTGCGGGTCGCGGAAGATAGTTGTAATTGCTTGCCATTGCTCGGCAGTAAGCCCCAGTTGCCGCTACTGCGAGCAAATCACCTGGAGCCAGATCGGCAGGTAACTGCGCATCTCGAACAACTATGTCGCCACTTTCACAATGTTTGCCAACAACTCGGGCCGCATGTAGCTGACCCGAAGAATTTCTTGAAGCAACGGTGACTGTGTATTGGGCATCGTAGAGTGCAGTTCTAATGTTGTCGCTCATGCCACCATCAACACTTATGTAATTACGTGTGAATTCATCCGAAATATCAACTGGTTTTACAGTTCCAATCTCATAAACAGTGACTGCTGCCCCACCAATAATTGCTCGACCAGGTTCAACAGCAAGTTTGGGAATTGGAAAATTTGCCGCATGGCATTCAGTGCTTACTATGTCGTGAATAGCTTTTGCCATGTGTTCAACATTGATCGGATCATCGCCATCAACGTAAGCGATTCCCATTCCGCCACCAACATTGATTTCTGGAACCGTGAAATCAAATTTATTTCGTACTTCGGCGGCAAATTGAATGACTCTATGCGCAGCAATTTCAAAACCAGATGCATCAAAGATCTGTGAGCCAATGTGTGAATGTAGTCCAAGTAGCGAAAGTGCAGGCGCTGCAATCACTGACTCAACTGCATCAATAGCTGCACCTGAAGCAATTGAAAGTCCAAATTTTTGATCTTCATGAGCGGTAGCGATTGCATCATGGGTGTGCGCCTCGACTCCCACTGTGATTCGAACAAGAACTTGAGCGGTGACTCCGTTTACTGCTGCGATCTGATTCAGTCGTTCAATTTCAATCAAACTGTCGACAACTATTCGACCAACACCGACCTTGACTGCCTTTTCTAATTCACTGACACTTTTATTGTTGCCATGAAATAAAATTCGTTCAGGTTTTACCCCGGCGCGGAGCGCAACTTCTAGTTCACCATCTGTACAGACATCTATTCCAAGTCCTTCTTCAGTTAGCCACTTGGCAACTTTTGTGGATAAAAACGCTTTACTTGCGTAATACACCTCAGTTGGGATTTGCGAATTGTTAAATGCAGCTAAGTAACTTCGCGCACGATTTCGTACATGTTCTTCGTCGAATATGAAAAGTGGAGATCCATACTCTTTAACTAGAGCGGTTACGCCAACGCCACCAATTGTTATTTCTCCAGAATC
>CAYVZD010000011.1:9685-11715 GCA_964456135.1 uncultured Bifidobacterium sp. | reverse complement strand
GCCGTGGCAACTTCTTCCATGAACCTAGCAATGCGATGTGGCTGACGAAGTTCTGCAGCCGTAGCTACCACCCGAGGGTAATCCGCGATAAGCGCAAGTAATTGACCTTCGCGTTCATCCACTAAAAGGCTTGGATTGAACTTTGTTACATCCCAGTCTGATTCAGGCATAATGCCCAGTTCAATTGCATTTCTAACTACTGAGGCAATGCGCGCATGTGCATATTGAACGTAGTAAACCGGATTGTCATTAGTTCTAGAGACCAATAAATCAAGATCAAGTACTAAAGGTGAATCGACTGGATACCTAATCAATGTATAGCGAGCTGCATCTACGCCAACTTCGTCGACTAAATCTTCAAGCGTGATGATGTTTCCAGCGCGTTTTGATAAGCGAACTTCTTGACCGTTCTTCATCATTTTGACCATCTGGCCAATCATTGGTTCGATGTTTTCATCAGGATTATCGCCAGCACAAGCACAAACTGCACGCAATCTATTTACATATCCATGATGATCAGCACCAAGTAGATAAATACAGTTATCAAATCCGCGGGCCCGCTTATCTACGTAATAAGCAGTATCAGATGCAAAATAAGTTAATTCGCCATCGGCTTTTACTAATACGCGATCTTTATCATCGCCAAAATCAGTTGTTCGAAGCCAAGTTGCGCCATCAAGTTCAAACATGTGACCTTGGGTTTTTAGTTTGGAAAAAGCACGTTCGACTGCTCCACTTTCATGCAAAGTTCTCTCGCTGTACCAAACATCGAAGTGCGTATTAAATAATGCAAGAACTCGTTTTTGATCCGCTAGTTGCAACTCATATGCTGCCTCGCGAAATGTATTACTTCGTTCAGGTTCGGGTAATTGAAGAATTTCCGGCTGCTTGGTAACAATTTCATTTGCCAAATCGCCGATGTAAGCACCGTGATAGCCGTCTTCGGGAATTGATTCATTTAAAGCAGCGGCCTTAACTGAGCTACCGAACTTATCCATCTGTACGCCACGATCATTTATGTAAAACTCACGTGCTACTTGCGCACCTTGCGCTTCAAGCACGCGAGCGATTGCGTCACCAACTGCAGCCCAGCGCGTATGTCCAAGATGTAATGGACCAGTCGGATTTGCTGAAATGAATTCAACATTGATTTTTTTTCCAGCTAATTTGGCTCCACGACCATACTCGGACCCTTGCGTAACGATGCCGGCAGCTATTTGCCCTTGACTACCCGCAGAAATTTTCAAGTTAATAAATCCAGGACCAGCAATTTGTGCATCACTTATTCCGGGAGCAGATTTAATTAGCGGTAATAAAACTTCAGCAGCTGCGCGCGGATTTAAACCAGCTTTTTTAGAAATCTGTAACGCAATGTTCGTTGCCCAATCACCATGCTCTGGATTTTTAGGACGCTCGACGACAATTTCATCTGGAATATCTGAAAGCGCTAAATCGAGTTGCTTTGCCGAAATGGCGTTCTTGACCGCAGCCTCTATGTGTTTGGCTAGTTCCTGCGGCGTCATACGCCAAAAGCCTACCGAAAACTTTTGAGATTAAAGAATTTTTGGCAGCCTACGAAGTTACTTTCGGCGAATTATCTGACTTACTGCACTGACTGAATTGCTTCGGTGCACTGCTTGCAGCTGAACAATCTTTTCTGCATCCCGTTCGCGAAGTGCGCTGACCATGTCGCGATGTTCATGTTCCATTTCCGTCAAGTTTGTTGGCGATGCAAAATAAACACCGCGATAGGCATCAGTTGCATCCCATAATGTTCGAATCATTCGCACTAATCGTGGCATGTTACTTGCTTCAAAAATTGCAAAATGAAAACGTCGATTTGTTTCAGTTAAATCAGAAATTTTTCGGCTCTTTGCTGCCTCATCAACTTCAGTCAAAATCGCCTCAATGTAATCAATGTCTTGATCGCTAAGTAACGGAACTGCAATGCGAAGTGCTTCATCCTCAAGGATTGCTCGAATTCGGTAAACCTCTTCGAGATCTTCAACTGACAAATTTGCCACGAAATA
>CAYVZD010000011.1:2851-9585 GCA_964456135.1 uncultured Bifidobacterium sp. | reverse complement strand
AACTTTCCACCAATAGTCAGCACCATTTTTGGCTAAATTCGAAATCAAAATTTCATTTAGTAAAACTCGATTAGCAACGCGGTTTGCATTCGAATCAAACCGAGAGTCACTTGATACTTCTGGACAACCAAGGGCACTACATAATTTGGCAAACTGACCATCATTGCCAACTGCTAAAACGATTGGTCGATCTGCTGTTGGATAAACTTCATACGGACTTATCGAAGGATGCGCATTTCCAAGCGATGTTGGGATCACTCCACCTGATACATATCCACTGGCCTGGTTAACTAATCCAGACAAAATTGAACTTAGTAAATTAACTTCAACTGCCTGGCCTTCGCCAGTTTCATTTCGGTGATTTAGTGCAGCCAGGATTCCAATCGTTGCGTGTAACCCAGTAATAACGTCAACAAGTGCCACGCCAACTTTCGAAGGCTCTTCTGGTCTTGACCCAGTAATACTCATTAAGCCACCCATGGCTTGGACAAGTAAGTCATAGCCCGGTATCGCAGCACCAGCTTTTGAACCGAATCCTGATATTGCGCAATAAACAACCTTTGGATTTATCTGCGCAACACTTTGGTAATCCAGTCCAAGTTTTTTTGTATTTGAATGTGGAAAGTTATGAATTACGACATCTGCTTTTGCAATTAAATTTGCAGCCTGTAATTTACCCTCGGCTGAAGTCATATCGATTTCAACTGATGATTTATTTCTATTCACGGCCTCAAAATAGGTTGCTCGACCAGCTTCGTCTTGAGGCGGCACCCAGTATCGAGTGTCATCGCCAACATTTGGCCGCTCAACTTTAACTACGGTTGCACCCATGTCCCCGAGCAACATAGTTGCGTACGGCCCAGCCAAAACTCTGGTGAAATCAGCGACTACTAATCCTGAGAGCGCACCAGACATAACCAAATTGTATCCAATCGCTGTTTCCTTACTTCACCTATTAATAAGGACAGAACTGCTGAATAGGCCATTACCGAATAACTTGTAAATGGTCGAGAATAAGCGTGTGGAACTTACGCCTACAGAGCAAGATCGACTTCTGCTTTTTACGGCTGGCCAGCTTGCCAAGTCTCGATTGGCGAGAGGACTAAAGCTAAATAAGCCTGAGGCTGTGGCAATCATTTGTAACGCAGTAATTGAAGCGGCTCGTGATGGCGCGTCTCACAGCGAGGCGCTAGCTGCTGGTCAAAATGCATTAAGTCCAGATTATTTGTTGCCTGGAGTTAGTGCGCTTCTTTCTGGGATTTCTGTTGAGGCAGTTTTTAGCGATGGTCGAAGATTAGTTGTCGTTAACTTTGAAAATCATGAAAAAGATTATCCAGGCAAAGTGACCCGCCTTGAATCATTTGAAGCACCCGAAGTAAAGCCAACTGTTATCGCAGTAAAAAATGAATCGGCCGTTCCAGTTGCTGTTACTTCACACATGCATTTCATGGAAGTCAATCCAAAGCTTCGGTTTAAACGTGAATCTGCTTATGGCATGCGACTAAATATTCCTTCAGGAACACATGTTGACTTCCCACCAAATGAAATTGTGCGAGTTGAGTTAATTCCGATCGAAGGTAATCGAGTTGTGATCGGCTTCGCCGGAATTATTGATGGCGATTTAGCTAATCCGAATGGATTGGAAATTGCAATGCAACGCTTGAATGAATTTGGTTACTTAACTGGAGAGCCAGTATGACTCCCGAAGAGTTAAGAGTGGCGCAAGAAGACATTGCAGTGCATGGAGCACGAGTAGGCGACTTTGTTCGACTTGGTGATACTGACTTAGTAATTCGTGTCGAAAGTGACGATCGGCAATTCGGAAGCGAACTCCAAATGGGCTTTGGCAAAAGTGCCCGAGATGGCATGGGGCTCAAATCTGTAAATAGTTCAGAGTCATGTGATTTGGTAATTACAAATGCGCTTTTGATTGATGCAGTTCAAGGAATAAAAGTCACATCAATCGGAATTCGAAATGGACGAATCAGTGCAATCGGTCGTCCAGGTAATCCAGACACTATGGATGACATTGATGTAGTCGTTGGTTCAGGCACCGTTGTTATTCCCGGTGAAGGCTTTATCGTTACTGCAGGCGGTATCGACACTCATGTGCATGCATTGTCCCCGCGGGTATGTGATGCGGCACTATCAAGCGGTGTCACAACAATAATTGCGCAAGAGTTCGGACCATTTTGGGGTGTTGGAGTTAGTTCTGCTTGGGCGCTAGCTCATGGTCATGAAATGTTTAGCGCCTGGCCTTTGAACGTTGGGATTTTGGGCCGAGCTTCGGCAAGTACGGTCGCTCCCCTAGAAGAAGCACTAAGCGGTGGAATCTGCGGTTTTAAAATCCATGAAGACACTGGTGCTCATCCTCGAACCATTGATACTGCTTTAACTTTTGCAGAAGAGCACGATTTAGCGGTCGCACTTCACACTGATGGCCTGAATGAGATGCTCGATGTGAATGGAACAGTCAGTGCAATTGCAGGGCGAGCGGTACACGCATTCCACGTTGAAGGATGTGGTGGCGGTCATGCACCAAATGTTTTAAAGCTTGCTGGCCGTGAAAATATTTTGGCTTCTTCGACAAACCCCACGTTGGCTTATGGCATCAATGCTGCAGATGAACACGTGGCGATGATTATTTCGGCTCATGGTATGAACGCTGATCTGCCAAGCGACGTTGCCTTGGCAAAACAACGAGTACGTAACGCAACAATGGCAGCAGAAAATAAATTACATGACATGGGTGTTATCCCGGTAACTTCCTCTGATGCACTTGGGATGGGGCGCGCTGACGATACTTGGCGAAAAACTTTTGCAATGGCAAGTATGTTTGCTGATCAAGCAATTCTTGATGGCAGCGTTACACCGAATGAAGTAATTACCTCAAATGAACGAGTGTTGCGTCATATTGCAAAGATTACGATTAATCCTGCGCTAGTTCATGGATTGGCACATGAAGTTGGATCTGTTCAAGTTGGTTTGGTGGCAGATTTAGTGCTCTGGCGTTACGCAGATTTTGCCAGTAAACCCGACTTAGTAATTAAATCTGGTATTCCTGCTTGGGGTGTAGTTGGCGACCCAGGTGCAACGGTAAAAGAAGCTCAACCTCTATTAATCGGTCCGCAGTTTGGTGCTTACGGAGCCACGGCTGCCGACCTTGGAATACATTTCACTAATCATGCAGCTACATCTTTACTTAGCCGACGTAGAAGTGTTGCGGTAAAAAATACTAGGTCGATTAAAAGTAGCCAGATGGTTCGTCATGGTGTGCTTGGCGAAGTTGAAGTCAGCGCTAATGGTGAAGTCGTTACCTTTAATGGCGAGCCGGTTTCTAGCAGCCCAGTAACAAATGCACCATTGACTCGAACCTTTTTACTTTAATTAGCGCAATTTCTATTGTCGGTTCCTGGCAGCCGAGTTATCTTTTGAACTTAATGGCTCTAATCTTTAGTTATGAGCCAACCAAATGTCACGATATTGGGCGGTGGCGTAATTGGTTTAGCCACTGCATATCAAATTGCACTTGAAGGAACCAGCGTAACTTTAGTTGATTCAGGTGAACCAAAATTTGGTACCTCGAATCAGAATGCTGGCTGGATTGCTCCGTCTCATGTGATTCCATTTGCAGCACCAGGAATGGTGCAAATGGGATTCGAACAACTAATTAAACGAACTGGTGCGTTTGGCTTCTCTCCTGCTGCTGGTCCATTACTGGCAGCCTGGACTTACAAATTTGTGCGCTCTTGTACTCAAGAGCATGTCGATAAATCAGTTCCTGCTTTAACTGAACTTCTCAATACGAGTATCGCTGGATTTGAAAAATTAATAGCCAATCATGGCTTAACCAAGGCACCTGAAGCTCTTTGGTATATCTTTTCGACTGACAAAGCAGCTGAACATGCTCATCATGAAGTTGAGTTGATGAATAAGTATGGTGTTGGTGCAAAAGAAATTGATGTCGCTAC
The DNA here is from genome assembly GCA_964456135.1 of uncultured Bifidobacterium sp. Classification (GTDB taxonomy): domain Bacteria; phylum Actinomycetota; class Actinomycetes; order S36-B12; family UBA5976; genus UBA5976. The sequence goes on along the minus strand of CAYVZD010000011.1, from coordinate 5,614 downwards.
TGCGCGAGCAAAAGAACCAATTTTAAAAGACACAGCAAAGGCCATTGTTGAATTCAAGACCGACTTTGGTGTCGATCCCAAATCAGTCATCGAAATTTTAACTAATTTATGTACAGAACATGGAGTGGTAATTCGCAATAACGAATCTGTGAAAAAGATTGCCTCCACTAAGCAAAATGTTTCAATCACTACAGATAAAGATTCATGGACTAGTGAATATTTAGTTGTCGCAGCAGGTGTTTGGTCACGTGAATTAGTTAAGTCCTTGGGCGTTAATTTACCGATCATGCCAGCAAAAGGTCACTCGATCACAATCCCTGATTTACCTAACCAACCAAAGCGGCCATTCTTACTTGCAGAGCAAAGAATTGCTGGAAACTCGCTTGATTGGGGTTTGCGTCTAAGCACTGGCTACACGTTGACTTCGCCAAATGATCGTTCAATTGAAATGAAGGCAGTTGAAAAATTGATTCAAACTGCGAGCAAGGTTCTCGACATCCCAACTTCGACTGCAAATGTAAATCCTTGGTCGGGATTACGTCCATCCAGTCCCGACGGTCTTCCCTACATTGGTCCGCTAAGCAAAGCACCTCGCGTAATCATGGCAACTGGACATGGAATGCTTGGCACCATGATGGCACTTGGAACTTCAGTTTTAGTCGCTGACATGATTGCCGGGCGACCTATTTCTCGGGACGCGCTAAAGTTTTCGCCGTCTCGTCCGTAGCAAAAGTTAAGTTAATTTAAATATTTGAGTGCGATTGGAAGCACAATCCAACTTCCAAGTAGCACCATTACAAAGCCACCAATAGTGCGCATTGTGACTAATCGATTTTTTGAATTCGCAAACCAATCTCGGCTACCGCCAACAAAGAATGCCCAAAGCCCATCGAAAAATAATGCGAGTAAAGAAAAAGTAATCCCAAACCAAACCATCTGAATTGTTATCGATCCAGCTTGTGGGTCAACGAATTGCGGAAAGATAGCGCTGAAGAAAACTAGCGCTTTTGGATTTGAAATTCCGACAACAAAACCTTGACGAAGTACCAAAAAATTATTGGGTTTAACTTCAGTCACTTCAGAGAGATTTTGGGAGATTATTTTTCGAGTCTTAATCGCATCAATGCCTAAGTAAATTAGATAAATCCCACCAAATAGTTGAACAAGAACTAAAAGTGTTTTTGATGTTTGAAGTACCGGTCCCAAACCAAGAGCTATTACTTGAGCCAAGACCAGCATCCCAAAAGCGTTTCCAGCCACTGTAAGGAATGCAGTGAACCTCCCCCAGGCAATTGCCCGAGCAATTGTGAACATCACACTTGGACCAGGAATAAGCATGATTGCAATTGCTGCCGAAACAAATTCGTTGAATTTGCTACCAATAATCACATTGGTGACAGTATCAGAAACTACTTGGCTAACTAACTTTCGTTATTTTTCATTATTAATTACGCTCATTAGGTGCGAGAAACTTTGCCAAAAAATAAGTGGTTGCTATTTGTGGCCATACTTGTTTTTTTGATGTCTTCTCTTGGCTCTCCAGCAAGTGCAGATCAAAAAATTGTAAATATTTGTATTCACAAAAAAACTGGATATGTTCGTCAGTCTGCAATTGCAACCTGCCTACCCGCTGAATTACCCGTCGGTGCTAAGGCGCTCACTGCTGGCAAAGTTCGACCCAAACAAATGAATAGTTTCTTTGCTAATCGAATCAAGATTGCCCAATTGATGGGAAGAAAAGAAGGATACGAACTAAGAATTACAAGCGGTTGGCGTTCAGTTGAATATCAAGAAATGCTTTTCAACAATGCAATTAAAGAGAATGGATCTGTAGCCGAAGCAACAAAATGGGTTCTGCCGCCGCAGTACTCAATGCATCCTTGGGGTTTAGCAGTCGATATCAATTACAAGACGGGTCGCCCCGAAGGTGCAAAGTGGTTGGAAGACAATGGGTACAAATTTGGATTATGTCGTCGTTATGAAAATGAATGGTGGCACTTTGAGCCGCTAGTTGCACCTGGTGAAAAATGTCCGCCGTTAGAACAATATCCAGTTGCAAAATAATTAATTAGCAATGTTTGCTGTGATCAGCGCGGCCAAATCATTCCAGGCAGAAACGCCAGCACCTTGGGTTGGCCATTCATTCGAATAAGCAGCAAAAATCCAACGTGGTGTTCCTAACTCATCCCAAGTCATTCCCACCGTGTTAACGCGCCACAATCCAACAGGTGGAATATCACCGGGCACTGCTTGATACCAACCATTTTTTACCGCGACACTCCAACCTGTAGGCACGTTCGTTCCGGCACCCCAAGCTTGGTCTGGCACAACGCTTTTCATTAAGTCGCGCAATATTTGTCGTTGCGCATCTGGAAGTGAACTTTGGGCGCTTCCAATTACTTGATCAAGCAACTTAACTTGATCTGCAGAATTTGTCAGGGTGGTACCCCAGCCTCGATCAGTTTTCGTTTGAGTTAGACCATAACGAGTTTCAATATCAATAAAAGTTGGGGCTTTTCCGATCAAAGCAAATAGCCGATCAGCAGCCGCATTATCAGACACAGTGATCATTGAACGCATGTCAGCTTCGACGGATGCATAGTCAATTTCGCCGCTTGCTACTTTTTCCAAAACGCCAGTTGCAATGATTACTTTTCCGGTTGAAGCCATCGGAAATGTAGCCTGGGCATTACCGATTTCATATTTGCAGTTATTTAAAACATCGAGCACGGTTGCGTTAAAAGTTCCTGGGTTATGCGTTGC
>CAYVZD010000011.1:1691-2751 GCA_964456135.1 uncultured Bifidobacterium sp. | reverse complement strand
TGCGCCCTCGATTGGATTCGAACCAACGGCCTTCTGCTCCGGAGGCAGACGCTCTATCCCCTGAGCTACGAGGGCCAATAACCAATTAATGGTTTAGTACCCAGACTTTACCAGCAACAAAATACTCCCCTTGCAAACTCAACATTCAAGTTAGAATGAAGCAACTAACACGGGAGCTCACGTTGGTGGGCTGAGAGGGTAGCAACCGCTACCGACCGTCTAACCAGTCGGGTAATGCCGACTTGAGGAGTAACAATCGATATGTTCGCCTTTTCCGATATTTCAGATCTAGCGTTGAAAACTATTTTCACAATTTTTGATTATGAAGTCTCAAACCTTGAACTTGTCGCTGTTGTTACCGGCTTCATTGGTGTGTGGCTTGGTACAACCGGTAAAAAAATAACTTGGCCATGGTGGGGCTTTAGTAGTTTGCTTTACGCTTGGCTTTTTTATGAATTTCAACTTTATGCAAGTGCTGCGCTGCAATTTGTATTTATCGCCGCCGCCATTTGGGGTTGGTTTGGGTGGGCACCAACTGGTGCGCAACCACGTACTGGAACGACAAAACAAAGATTAGTCGTCGGTGCAATTGCGATTGGCTTCTGGGTAATTATTGCTCCGGCTTTGGCATCAATCGGTGCTGCAGCAACTTGGCCAGACTCATTTGGTTTGGTATTTAGTTTCGTAGCCCAAGTAATTATGGTCAAGCAGTTCACCGAAACTTGGTTGATTTGGTTGGTTGTTGATCTGGTTTACACAGTCTTATATGCAACTCAAGGCTTATGGTTTACTTCTGCGCTTTATTTAGTATTCACTTTGGTTGCCATTCGGGGTTGGTGGCAATGGGGTCGAAAACTCACGCCATCAAAACATGATTAGTGAATCATTAATCACGCAATTAGTTACTCACCTTCAATCGGTAGATAAGTTTTGTGGCGCCACAAAAGTCATCACAATTGATGGTCCCGCCGGTTCGGGAAAAACAACCTTGGCAAACGAATTAAGTTCTGCACTTGGAAACTGCCCTATTGTTCACATGGATGATTTGTATGCTGGCTGG
>CAYVZD010000011.1:0-1591 GCA_964456135.1 uncultured Bifidobacterium sp. | reverse complement strand
AAGCGTGATGGTGAACAACTTCGCGAGCAATTAACAACTTGGCAAACCCATGAAGCAAGGTATTTTGACCAATTAGCTATCAAAGGCCTGGCAGACGTTCATTTAACTGGAGACTAAATTTTTCGGTTTTGTACTGCCCGACTAATCTTGAGTTAGTAACCAGACGCAAATCTAGGAGGCGTGGCGTAGTGCCAAATCAGCCTGGTAGTCCATTTGGTCCAAATGATTGGTTAGTCGACGAACTTTATCAACAGTATCTGGAAGATAAACGACAAGTTGATCCAGCTTGGTGGGATTTCTTTGCAGATTACAACCCAACTGATTACTCAGCGCTAAAGTCTGCACAAGTTAAACCGGCTACACCAAATGTTGAGCCGCTACCCGCTACTCCGGTTTCCCAGAGCGCAACTCCACTACAAGCACCAGCTATTACTCCTACACAAGTTGCCTCACCTGCTCCATCCGCTCCAGTTAGTGCTGCCACTGAAGCTGAAAAACTTAAAGGTCCTGCCGCACGAGTTGTAGCAAACATGGAAACAAGTTTGACAATTCCGACAGCGACAAGTGTTCGCGCCATTCCGGCAAAACTAATGGTTGATAACCGAATCGTTATTAATAATCATCTTTCGCGAAATCGTGGTGGCAAAGTTAGTTTTACGCACATCATTGGTTACGCAATTGTTCGTGCACTCAAAGACATGCCTGACATGAATGTGTCTTATACAACGGTTGAAGATAAGCCAGCGATTATCCGGCATTCAAATGTTGGAATTGGATTAGCCATTGACTTAGCTAAAGAAGATGGCTCACGTCAGTTACTTGTGCCATGTATTAAACAAGCAGACTCGATGGACTTCGCAGGTTTTTGGGCTAGTTACGAAGATGTAGTTCGTAAAGCAAGGACCGGAAAATTAACTGTTGAAGATTTTCAAGGCGCCACAATTAGTTTGACTAACCCTGGAACGATTGGAACTGTTCATTCAGTGCCAAGACTTATGCAAGGCCAAGGCGTAATTATTGGCGTTGGTGCAATGGAGTACCCAGCTGAATGGCAAGGCGCATCCGAAGATACTTTGACGAAAAATGCCATCAGTAAAGTAATGACTTTAACCAGCACATATGACCATCGAGTTATCCAAGGTGCTCAGTCTGGTGATTTCTTACGGCGCATTCACGAATACTTATTGGGTGAAGGTAATTTTTATGACGATATTTTCCGTTCATTGCAAATTCCTTATGAACCGATTCGTTGGGCAAGCGACATTGCCACTTCACATGATGATGTTTTAGACAAAACAGCTCGCGTACAAGAAATGATTCACGCGTTTCGGGTGCGCGGTCATTTGTTGGCAGATGTTGATCCACTTGAATATCAGCAGCGCTCACATCCAGATTTAGATATTGCAAATCATGGATTAACCCTTTGGGATTTGGATCGTGAATTTGCTACTGGCGGCTTTGGCGGAAAACCATTTGCAAAATTGCGCGATATTTTGGGTATTTTGCGCGATGCTTACTGCCGCAAAGTCGGTATCGAATACATGCACCTGCAAGATCCAGAACAGCGCAAATGGATTCAAAATCAAGTTGA
>CAYVZD010000010.1:33179-34280 GCA_964456135.1 uncultured Bifidobacterium sp. | reverse complement strand
ATGTACGCCGTTCGCTGCATGATTTGAACGCACAAATTCTTATCGATGAAATAAACATGCGCCCTGGTCACCCAACTGTGCTGGCTAAACTCCCCAGCGGACAGTTGGTTGCAAGTTTGCCCGGTAATCCACTTGCTGCAGTTGTGAGCTTTTTAACTATTGTGGCGCCTGCTATTAATCGACTCCTTGGTCAACAATTAACAAAACTTGGTACCGCAACTTTGGCCCGTGAATTTCCCACAGATCGAACTCGAATAGTTCCTGTCCAACTTGAAAATGGCCGCGCATCGCATACCCAATTTCGCGGCTCAGCAATGTTACGTGGGCTAGCTCAAGCAGATGCACTAGCTGTAATTTCACCAGGTGAAAACCCCATGGGAACTTCGGTGCGACTTTTAAATTTACCTTGGTAAAAACTAAGCTTTCGCTTCGCTATGCAACTTATCCAGGGCTTGACGCACATCAGCACTAAATTCATCTGGCTTAGCCTGAATTTCTTTGTAAATATCTGAGCGCATCTGTGGTGTCCAAAATTTCTTTAAGTGCGTAGCAATTACTTCAGGTTTTGGTCCAGCGAACGGAATATTTTGATCAATTTGGTTGATCATTAATTTAAGTTTATTAACGTCCACTTCAAGCTTTCATCAAAACAGCGTCTAAAGTATTGCTACTTCCCGCACTTGAATCGGCTGGGCGTATTTCAACCGCAGTAACTTTGTATTCAGGGCAATTAGTTGCCCAGTCTGAATACTCAGTAGTAATTACGTTTGCACCACTAATTGGGTGATGGAAAGTTGTATAAACGACGCCTGCTGGTACTCGATCAGAAATCTGTGCCCGCATAATCGTTTCACCGATGCGACTAGTAATCGCAACTTTTTGGCCATCACTAATTCCGCGCATTTGGGCATCGGCTTCGTGAATTTCCAGAACATCTTCCTGATGCCAAGTGCTATTTGCAGTACGTCTAGTTTGAGCACCCACGTTGTACTGACTCAAAATTCGACCAGTTGTTAGCAACAATGGGAATTTACGGGTTGAACGTTCTTCAGTTGGCACAAACGGAGTTTCAACAAATAAACCTTTACCGCGCACAAATCC
>CAYVZD010000010.1:30492-33079 GCA_964456135.1 uncultured Bifidobacterium sp. | reverse complement strand
GTTCCATCTTTTTCTAGGAACGAAGTTCCAGGGAAAAATACGTGCGCAAAGTTTGCTGTTTCATTAATGAATAAATCCTGAACTACAACAAGATCCATTGCAGAAAGCGCTGCTTTAACATGGTTAGTGTTTGGATCTGATTGAGCAATGTCTTCACCATGGACAAAGATTCCTCGGAACTCACCAGAAATAGCGTTATCCAACATGTTCGGAATACGCATACCTGGCTCAGGAAGAATCTTTACATCCCAAACTGATTCAAACTGTTCTCGCACTGCATCGTCAGAAACATGGCGATATCCAGAAAGTTCATGTGGGAATGAACCCATGTCGCAAGAACCTTGAACGTTATTTTGACCGCGAAGTGGATTAACTCCAACGCCTTCACGACCGATGTTTCCGGTTGCCATTGCTAAGTTAGCCATACCCATAACCATGGTTGAACCTTGACTATGTTCGGTTACACCTAAGCCGTAATAAATAGCACCGTTACCACCAGTTGCAAATAACCTTGCAGCCTGGCGAATTTCATCAGCTGGCACGCCGGATTGAGCCTGAACTACTTCTGGGCTATTTTCTGGAAGAGCGATGAACTTCATCCAGCGATCGAAAGCTTCAACATCGCAACGTTCTTTAATAAATTCGCTGTCTACCAAGCCTTCGGTAACAATCACGTGCGCAAGTGCATTGATAATCGCAACGTTTGTGCCCGGTTGAAGTTGTAGATGATGCTCAGCTTTAACTCGAGCAGATTCAACTAAATCAATTTTTCGCGGATCAACAACAATTAACTTGGCACCTTGGCGAAGACGGCGCTTTAGCCTTGAACCAAAGACTGGATGGGCATCAGTTGGATTCGCACCAATTAGCAAAATTACATCTGACTTACCGACTGACTTGAAATCTTGAGTTCCAGCAGACGTACCAAAAGTTGTACTCAAACCAAAGCCAGTTGGTGAATGGCAAACCCGAGCACAAGTATCAACGTTGTTGTTACCGAATGCAGCCCGAATTAATTTTTGCACCACGAAGATTTCTTCATTGGTACAGCGTGATGAAGTTATGCCACCAATTGAGTTATCGCCATATTTGGCTTGAATCTCTTTGAATTTGGTTGCGGTGTAGTTAATTGCCTCATCCCATGAAACTTCTTGCCATTCATCGGTAATTTTTTCGCGGATCATTGGTGAAAGCACGCGATCTTTGTGAGTTGCATAACCGAATGCGAAACGACCCTTCACACAAGAGTGCCCCTCATTGGCGCCACCAGTTTTTGCTGGCACCATGCGAACTAATTCATCACCACGAAGTTCTGCATTGAAAGTACAACCAACTCCGCAATAAGCACATGTTGTTTGCACTGTTCGCGTTGGCATACCGAGCTGAATAACGCTTTTTTCTTCAAGCGTTCCAGTAGGGCAAGCTTGAACACAGGCACCACATGACACACATTCACTCGATAAGAAATTAAGTCCGCCTGGACTAACTTTTGAGTTAAAGCCTCGACCTTCAATAGTTAATGCAAGTGTGCCTTGTATTTGATCACAAGCTCGCACGCATCGATTACAAACTATGCACTTACTTCCTTCGAAATCAAAGTAAGGATTACTTTGATCTTTTGGAGCATCTAAGTGGTTCTCGCCGTCATAGCCATAACGCACATCACGCAGACCAACTACCCCAGCCATGTCTTGCAATTCACAGTCACCATTTGCTGCGCAAGTCAGACATTCAAGCGGGTGATCTGAGATGTAAAGTTCCATCACGTTGCGGCGAAGTTTGCTCAATTTTGCGGTTTGAGTGCGAACTACCATTCCGTCTTCGACGGGAGTAGTACACGAAGCCGGAGTACCTTTACGGCCATCAATTTCAACTAAGCACATCCGGCAAGAACCGAATGGTTCTAGTGAATCTGTTGCACAGAGTTTGGGAATGGAACAACCATTTTCACCAGCTGCTCGCATGATTGAAGTTCCAGCCGGTACAGTTACTTGCGCACCGTCGATTAATAAGGTGACTTGCTGTTCGGACTTTGACTTTGGTGTGCCATAGTCTGGTTCGCCAATACCGTTACGAATGGGCGCTAACCCTTGCGTAAACATGTCCTGCGGATCAGATAACAGTGTCATAGCTAACTCCTGATTCCAAAGTCAGTTGGATATAACTTAAGCGCACTGCGTACCGGAAGTGGTGTTAACCCGCCCATTGCACATAGTGAACCATCCGTCATTACTTCACAAAGATCTTCAAGTAGTTCAAGGTTTTCGGCCTGATCTTCACCAGCCACTATTTTGTCGATTACTTCGACTCCTCGAGTTGAGCCAATTCGGCAAGGCGTACATTTTCCGCAAGATTCTTCGGCACAGAACTCCATGGCAAACCTAGCTTGCTGGGCCATATTTACGGTGTCATCAAAAACTACGACACCGCCATGGCCAAGCATTCCACCGGCTGCTGCTAGCGACTCGTAAGCCATTGGAACATCCCATGCGGATTTATCTAAATACGCACCAAGTGGTCCGCCAACTTGAACTGTTTTAATTGGCCGACCGCTATTTGTGCCACCACCGAATTCATCAACTAACTG
>CAYVZD010000010.1:21272-30392 GCA_964456135.1 uncultured Bifidobacterium sp. | reverse complement strand
CAAACGTATGAACCAGCACCAACTCGAACTTCTAAATCAAATGAGAAATGTGAACCGCAAACTGATTTACCAAGTACGCCTTGTGCATAGGCATTTGTGATTGCTCTATTTAAAACATCAATGGCATGTGGGTACTCTGAGCGACAATAAATTAATCCTTTAGTTGCACCGACAGCTAGACCGGCAATAATCATGCCTTCGACTAAAGTGAGCGGATCACCTTCCATCAGCATGCGGTCGGCAAAAGTTCCACTGTCACCTTCGTCAGCGTTACAACATACGTACTTTTGATCTGCATAAGTATTCAAAACGGTTTTCCATTTGATTCCAGCTGGGAATCCGGCACCGCCTCGTCCTCGTAATCCAGATTGCGTTACTTCTTCAACAATTTGCTCCGAAGTCATGGCTATGGCTTTACGTAATCCAGCTAAGCCACCATGAGCTTCGTAGTCTGAAACAGAAACTGGATCAATCACGCCAACGCGGGCAAAAGTTACTCGCTGCTGTTTTTTTAGCCAGTCAAACTCATCAACTAAGCCAATTGATTTATTAGCCAAATCATTGGAAAGTAATTTGGCAACATCAGATGGCTCAACGTTGGCGTACCCAACTCTGCCTTTTTCGGTTTCTACTTCGACAAGTGGTTCAAGCCAGAACATGCCACGTGAACCAGTGCGCACAACATTAGCTCCTAAATCGACTAATGCTTCAGCAACTTCTTGGGCACCAACTGATAGTGCAGTTGAATCCGCTGGGACGAAAATCTTCATCGACCCACCTCGTTCGCCGCTTTCGTTGCATGTTCGATCAAAGATTTAGCACTAGCTCGAGCTACTGGTTTGCCATTAACCAGAGCAGCTGGACCAAGTGCGCAATTACCTAAACAGAAAGTTTGTTCCATTTGAATATCGCCAACGCGAGTTGCTTTGTGCACATCAAAGCCATGTTCGTGCAGTTGCGAAATTAACTCGCGACTCCCGTTTGCTTGGCATGCTTCAGCAACACACACTTTTACGACACATTTTGCTGGCGCTACTCTGCGGAAATCACTGTAAAAAGTGAAAACGCCATAGACCTCGGCACGGGAAACATTACAAACTTTAGCTATTACATCTAATGCCGAGTCTGGAACGAAACCTAAAACTTCTTGAGTCTTTTGCAAGGCTCGCAAAACTGCGTAACCGTCTCCACGAAATTCTTCTAGCTGAGCAGTTAAATCATCGATTACGAATTGCGTCACATGGACTCCCCGACTAGCTCAACCAGTTGTTCTTCTAAGTATTGGTCGCCTACTTGGATAATTTCAAGTGGCAAATTTAAGTACTGTGCCACATCGTGAGCCGCAGCCAATAACTCAGGTGTTTGATGCTGGGCTAACCACAAAATACGCCGATATGAATGAAAATAGTCATCGCGTAACTCTGGATATTTTTCTAAGCCAAGTTCTTTCATGACACTGCGACGAAATGACTTCACTAAATAATCGGTTAAGACAAAAGTTCCGGGTTCGGTCTCAAATTCTTTGCGCATTTTTTCAGCGGTAGCAAAAACGTCATAGCAATGCTCGCCAGCTAATCGATTCACTGAGTGCTTTTCGCAAACTTTGTCGAGTTCGCCGTAGGTACCACAGTCGGCATAGGCCACAACGACTTTTTCAAAATCATTTTTTAGTTTGCCAAGTAACTCATCAACTTCGGGAGCAATTCCCTCAGGACGATTATGTAATAACGGGTTTACCGGTTCGATGTGCAAATCCCAATTTCGTCGCGCAGCAATGTCATGTACATGGCTAGCGATTGCGCCACAAGCAACTACCGCAAGGCTCATGAAGGCAGCGCCAGTTCAACAAAGAACTTTTCTTGAAAATCTGAACGATCAGAAAGTTCTACATATTTAACTTCGTCTAATAGCGCTTCGGCCCCATGGCGTTCTGTGTCAGATAGTAAAACCATCTTGGCGCCTTCACCAGCAACATTTCCTGCACTCACGATTCGCAGCACCGGAAGTTTAGGAACTAGCCCAATTCCAACAGCAGATGTTGGTGATAAATAAGAACCAAAAGAACCAGCAAGTAGAACTTGTTGCACATCATCATCAGTCAGATTCAATTCTTCAAGCAGCAAACGCCATCCAGTTGCAATGGACGCTTTAGCAAACTGAAGTTCGCGCACATCACGCTGGGAAAGGAAAACCGCACTTGCTCCCTCACCAAATAAATTAAAGACACGATCGCCCTCTGGTCGAGTGACTAATCTGGAAGCGATTTTGGGTGCGATTTGTGCAGCCTGTTCATCTGTAACAAATTTTCCAGAATCATCAAGTAAGCCAACTTTGTGTAATGCATAAACTGCATCTACCAAACCTGATCCGCAAATACCGATTGGCGTTGCGTCCCCAATCACGCCAAGTACTAAGTCACCGTCTTGAATTTGTACAACTTCTATCGCGCCATCAGCGGCGCGCATCCCACAAGCGATTGAGGCAGCTTCGAATGCTGGTCCGGCTGGTGCTGCGGTTGAAAGCATCGTGTCACCATTTGATAAAACTATTTCGCAATTCGTGCCAACATCAATAAGCAAACGGGTTCGCTTATCTCGATCCATACCTGTGGCAAGTACCCCAGCCACAATGTCGCCACCAACATAAGCACCAAATGATGGGAAGGTATAGCAACGGGCGCTTGGTAGTACATCGATACCAATTTCACTGGCCGTCATAATTGGCCATCTTTGTGAAGCCGTAATAAACGGCGCAACACCAACAGGCTCAGGATCTACGCCAAGTAATAACTGGACCATGGTTGCATTTCCAGCGATCGATAAAGCATAAATTTGGCTTTTATCGACTTTTGCTTCAGTGCAGACTTCTTCAATTAGCTCATTGAACGTATCAAGTGCGGCTTTTTGCATGAGTGGGCCAGCTTGTGGATCCATCATTGCTGCAGAAATTCGTGAAATTACATCTGCACCAAACGGTTGCTGTTTATTCAACATTGACTTCACTGCCATCGGAGTGCCAGTTACTAAATCAAGTAACGTAGCAACGACAGTAGTTGTTCCTAAGTCGATGCCAATTGCATAGTTTTGCTCGCTGGTATCTCCTGGCTCAACAGCAATTAACTTTTCACCGACTACAACTGCGGTTACTTTGTATTCAGACTTACGTAAAACTGTTGGTAAAACCCGAAGCACATTTAAATCTGCTTCGAATTCTAAGTCGCCCATGGCATCGCGCAACCGATCAATATCAGTGCGTTGATCATGTAGTGATGGTTCGGTCAATTCGACGTATCGTTTTTGCACACCTGGACGCAAAATAACTTGGCGACCAACACCAACAGTGGCAGCTTTAGGCCTGGTGGCAAGTGGTGGTACATCAATTTTTAAATTGCTGTTTGCTCGAGCAACACAGGCAAGTCGCCAACCATCTTTAAGTTGCTCTGGCGTAAACGCGCGAATATCTAGTCGAGATACTGGTACTTCACCTTCGAGCACCTGGATCTTGCATTTTTTGCAAGTGCCATGCCCACCACAAGTTGAATCAATAGCAAGTCCATTCCAAGAAGCAGCATCGAACACGCTGACACCCGGAGGTACGCGCACTTCTTGCCCACTTGGCGTGAAATTAACCGTTACTCGCCCGAGACCAGCTGCAATCTCAGTCGACTCAACTTTCTGATCGCTCACAGTTTCCTTAGTTAGGTTTTGCTATTACGACTTTATGCTTTTGCTTCACGGAAATTGGTAATCCAGTTACTACCCCAGGCATCAAGTGCAAGTAGTAAATCTGCGGCCCTAACTGACTGCACAACTTCAGGAGTGCGGGCATCCATGATTGCCGAGGTTAATCCCATTGACATTGCCATCGGCATAAACGAAGCGTTTAGCGCATGTCGATTAGGAAGACCGAATGACACATTTGATGCACCAATTGACATGTTTAGACCATACTTTTCGCGCACTCGATAAATAGTTTCAAGAGTTTGCTTAACTGCCTCTGGTTCAGCACCCACTGGCATTGCAAGCGGATCTATAAGTAGGTTTTCTAACGAAATACCTTCTTTTTCAACGCGGCGAACAATTTTTTCAACAATTGGCATGCGCTCATCTGCTGTCATCGGAATGCCTGTTTCATCATTTGGCAGTGCCAAGATTGCTGCGTCGTACTTTTTGACTAATGGCAAAATCGCATCCATGCGATCATCTTCACCAGTCATTGAGTTAACCAGTGCCTTGCCTTCGTAAACTGCAAGACCAGCATCTAAAGCTTCAATCACAGATGAATCAATACAGATTGGCAGATCAGTTAGCGATTGAACTAGTTTGATTGCTTTTGCAAGTAATGCCGGCTCATCAGTTAGTGGCACACCCATGTTCACATCTAGCATGTCTGCGCCACCAGCAACTTGGTCAGCAACGTCAATGTTTACTGTTGAAAGATCATCGTTTCGCAATTTTTCTTGGAATAACTTGCGACCGGTTGGATTGATTCGTTCACCGATGATCACAAACGGCTGATCGTGGCCGATTGTTACGGTTTTATTTGGTGAACTAAGCACGGTATGCATAGTTATTCCCTTCTTAGTTAGGTTGAACTTGGCGCACTCGGCCAAGATCGGTCATAAGTCTGTCTAGTGTGTCGTCATTGCGGAAGTCAGTTACGTGCAAGCCACGGACACTTGGCTGAGCAAGCGCATGCTTGGCAAACTCAAGAGTCTGCTGATACGCAGCCTCAGATGGATCACTTGCTTTTTCGACTCGGGCAATCTCATCAGCGGGAATATCAATTCCGGGCACGTTGTCATGCATGAAGTGCAAAGGCCGGGCACCTTTAACTAACACGATGGTTGGAATGATCGCAATTTTGTCTGCCAAGCCCGCAGCTTTTACTCCTGCACAGAATTTTTCCAAGCGATCTTTGTGATAACAAATCTGCAATTGTAAGAACTTTGCCCCAGCAGCATATTTTTTCGCTACCCGTTGCACCCGGTATTCAAATGGTGGAGCACCTGGATTTTCAACGGCGCCAATAAACATGTGTGGAGCCGGATCTAGTTTGCGTCCGGACATGTACTGACCACGTTTTATCGTGCTCATTAATCTGATTAGCTGTGGGCCGTCTAAATCAAAAACTCGTCGAGCTTCTGTTTCATCGCCGGCAGTAACGTCGTCACCGGTTAGGGCAGAAAAATTTTCAATCCCAAACATTGTGGCACCAACTATGTCGGCTTGCTGAGCAATTCGGTTTTTATCGCGACAAACAACTTGCATAATTGGCTCAAGGCCCAGTTGTTTCATCGCAATTGCAGAGGCAACATTTGAAACGTGAGCATGCGCTGCTGGATTATCTGTTGCATTTACCCCGTCGAACCATCCGCGCATCCGGTCGGCAGCTTTCTTAGCTTTTTCAAAACCATTGCCATCAAGTGACGGAAATTCTGCGGTAAAAACTAATTCATTAGTCTTCGTTAATTTGTATTCCAGGGTGGACATTTAGTGGCCAGCCTCTTGGGTTGTCTCTGTCCAACCTTTTGGTGTCCAACGATCTCTTTTTGAGAAAAAGTTTTTCCACGAAGATCCACCCTTTAACCGATTATCAACTGGTGGACGTAAATGGTTGAATTCTTCTTTCCAAAGTTTTGGTAGCGGCCATGCTTGGCTGCGTTCGTAACCTTTAGTCCAAACGCATTTCATTTCTGGAATTACTTCGCAATGACCATTTTCGCGAACTCCACCGCAAGGGCCATTACGCAAGGTTTTTGGACAATTCATCGGGCAAGTCATACCGGTTGAATGCAGCACACATTGACCGCACATCTGGCAACCCCAGACTGGGCCCTTGATTACGTGTTCAATCGTTGCGATGAATTCAGCCATGCTGACTACTTAGCTCCGCGTTTGGCCGCAATTAATTCTTTGGCTTTACGAACTGCTGTTGAAGCATCTGCTGCATAACCATCAGCACCAACAACATCTGCATATTCCTGTGTTACTGGCGCGCCACCAACCATGATGATGACATCATCGCGTAAACCAGCTTTTGAAATTTCATGGATGTTTACTTTGAACATAGGCATTGTGGTGGTTAAGAATGCTGACATTCCAACTACATCTGGTTGATGTTCTTTGATCGCATCGACAAATTTTTCAGGCGCTACCTGAACACCAAGGTCAATAACTTGGAATCCAGCACCTTCAAGCATGATGTTCACCAGATTCTTACCAATATCGTGAACATCACCTTTAACAGTTCCCATTAAGAAAGTTCCAACTGTTTCGGCACCAGTATCTGCAAGCAGCGGACGCAAAATGTCTAATGCGCCACTCATTGCTCGACCAGCGATAAGCATTTCTGGCACAAAGTAATCGCCACGCTCGAAACGAGCACCTACCTCTTCAAGTGCTGGAATAAGTGAGTCGAACAAGATTGTGTCCGGAGTCATTCCCTGAGCAAGACCTTCATTGGTTAACTCAATAACTTTTGGTCCGTTGCCGGCCATAGTTGCTTCGTACATTTCGGTAAGGATTTCGTCCGGGGTCATGCGGCTCCTTCTTGTCGTGTTCGGGCACCTTGTGACCGAGCGTTATCGGGTTGATCACGTTTTGCTAATTCTTTTTGCATTAGCGCGGAAATTTGGTTTTCAGAATCTACTGAGATACGTTCTGCTGGTCCCGTTACAGAAAGTGCAGCAACAACTTTGCCTTTTTCGTTGAATACCGGAACGGCAATTGCAACCAGGCCAAGTTCAAGTTCATTTCGAATAACTGCATAACCACGTTCACGAACTAATCGAAGCTCTTCATCTAAAACTTTGTGATCGGTAATTGTGTTAGCAGTTCGCGCAACTAATTCTTGAGGAGCACTAGCACCAGCTAACGCCATTAAAACTTTTCCAGCCGCGCTGCAATGTCTTGGCACACTTTCGCCAACCCAATTGCGGCTACCGAGTATGTAGTCGCCTTCAACTTGAGCAATGTTGTCGACTCCATCATGTCCAATGACTGCCAAACTCACTGTCTCTTTTGTTTGCGCAGCAATTCGTTCCATTGCTGGAGTAACTGAATTAACAAGTGCGGTGTATGCACCACCTGAAACTGCGAATTGATTTAGTACTGGTCCAGGGATGAACCCACCTAAGTTCGAGCGGCCAAGAAGTCCGGCACGTTCAAGTGCGTTAAGGATGCGCGAAGTAGTTCCCTTGGCTAATCCAGATGCTGAAACTAATTCGCTTAAAGTTTGTGGTTTATCTGCATCAATAACCTTGATTAATAGGTCACAGGCGCGATCAATGGCTTGAGTACCAGTTACGGTTTTGTCTTCCATTACCCCGCCAGTCAGATTGCGCGATAGGTATCCAAGATTCCCTGGCTACCTATTAATAAGGTGGCCCGCAGAATTCATCTTCGAAGTATTAATTCCACAGTATTAATACAGTGAAGGAGAACCTCCGGTTGGTAGTCTCAAATTTTTACAATTTGGAACTACCGTTCCATATCGTAGTGTACTCTGACTATTGTTCGTCAAGGGGTTTTGGCGAATATTTGTCAGCGCACCAGGAGCCAACTCAAATGTTCCAGAATAAAAGTCCGCGTTTCGAAATCCTTTCAAAAGATGCAATGGCAGCTCTTGATAAGGGTTGGAAGCGAATAGTTTCAGAAATCGGCATCGAGTTTCTAAGCGATGAAGCGCTTGATCTTTTCCGCAAAGCCGGACAAAAGGTCGAGGGTAATAACGTTAAATTCGATCCAGAGTTTATTTTGGCTCAGGTTGCCAAAGCACCAAAAGAATTCGATGTTCAAGCACGTAATCCAAAGAATAATGTCCACATTGGTGGCGACAGTATGGTGTTCGCCGGCAACTACGGCTCACCTTTCGTTTTAGAAGACGGTGTACGACGCGATGCCAAATTGCGCGACTATGAAAATTTATTAAAACTTACCCAGTCATTTTCAGATCTAGATGTTGCTAGCAGCGTTATTTGTGAACCTGAAGATACTCATTTAGATACGCGTCACCTAGATATGACTTACCGCCTACAAACTTTGACTGACAAGGTTTACATGGGCAATGTCGTATCAGCTCAAAACGCGCGCGATGTAATCAAGATGAGTGAGATACTTTTCGGCGGTCGCGAAGCAATTGAAAAAACCCCAGTAACCATTTCCCTAATCAACTGCAATAGCCCACTCCGCTGGGATGACCGCATGCTCGATGCTCAGTTTGAATATTCACGAGCAAATCAAGCCGTAATTTTGACACCATTCTTGTTAATGGGTGCAATGTCACCGGTTACTATTCCAGCTTCATTAGTGCAGCAGATCGCCGAAGCACTATCGGGAATTGCACTATCTCAATTAATCCGACCTGGTTCACCAGTAATTTTTGGTTCATTCCTATCAAACATTGATATGCAGTCTGGCTCGCCTATGTTTGGAACTCCTGAGTCTGCAATTGGTCTACTTTGTACTGGCCAAATCGCCAGACACTTCGGATTACCATTCCGCGGTGGTGGTGGCTTAAATGCTTCACAAACCGTTGATGCGCAGGCTGGTTACCAAACTTTGATGACTATGCACGCTACATTCCTTGCCGGTACTAACTTTGTACTTCACACAGCCGGTTGGTTAGAAGGTGGCTTAGTAGCCAGCTACGAAAAATTTGTTATGGACATGGAAATTCTGCAAATGATGCAGGTGGAATTCACTCCATTTGAAATCGATGAAGCATCACTTGGCTTCGATGCGCACATAGAAGCCGGACATGGCGGTCACTTCTTAGGAACCATGCACACCATGGAACGATTCCGTGACTGTTTCTACCGTCCGTTTCTTTCTTCAAGTGACAACTTTGATCGCTGGTCACGTAACGGATCAAAAGACACAGCACAACGTGCCAACGAGTACTACAAAAAGATGTTGGATGAGTACCAACAACCAGCAATCGATGCAGCCATAAAAGAAGAGTTAGATGAGTATGTTGCCAAGAGATCAAAGGAGCTAACTGCATGAACTCAGATATCGATATCGCAAGAGCCGCTAAATCAAAACCTATTGGTGAAATAGCGGCCGGTATTGGAATTCCGGCGGATGCAGTTTTTAACTACGGTCCAACAAAAGCAAA
>CAYVZD010000010.1:19177-21172 GCA_964456135.1 uncultured Bifidobacterium sp. | reverse complement strand
TCCGAAGTTATGGCAATTCTTTGTTTGGCAATGGATCTTGACGACTTAGAACGTCGTTTGGGCAACATTGTCATTGGTTACACCCGAGACAAAGTTGCAATCACCGCAAAGCAACTAAATGCGGCTGGGGCTATGACGGTGCTTCTTAAAGATGCGTTAATGCCTAACTTGGTTCAAACTCTGGAAAACAATCCAGCGTTTGTTCACGGTGGACCATTTGCCAACATTGCCCACGGTTGTAACACCGTTTTGGCAACCGATACTGCACTTCGCCTCGGTGACTACGTTGTTACTGAAGCAGGTTTTGGTGCAGATCTTGGTGCAGAAAAATTCTTTGACATTAAATGTCGCAAAGCAGGTTTAGAACCAGCTGCAGCAGTAATTGTGGCAACTATTCGTGCGCTCAAGATGCATGGTGGCGTTGCTAAAGACGACTTAGGCAAAGAAAATGTTGCGGCAGTCGAATCAGGGCTAGCAAACCTTGGTCGACATATTCGAAACGTTAAAAAGTTTGGCGTTCCAGTTGTAGTTGGCGTAAATAACTTCACTACTGACACTCAAGCTGAATTTGAAGCAGTACAAAAGTACTGTGCAGATTTAGGTGTTGACGCTGTACTTTGTACCCACTGGGCTGAAGGAAGCAAGGGCACCAAGGTGCTGGCCGAAAAAGTTGTTGCACTAGCTGAATCTGGTGTTTCACAGTTTGCTCCACTTTATGGCGACGAACTATCGCTTTGGGACAAAGTTAAAACAATCGCAACCAGCATTTATGATGCAGATGACATAGTCGCCGATAAAGTAATCCGCGATCAACTCAAAGCATTCGAAGAAGCAGGTTACGGCAAGTTCCCGATCTGTATGGCCAAAACTCAGTACTCTTTCTCAACTGATCCAAACCTCAAGGGCGCACCTTCAAATCACGTAGTTGCGATTCGCGAAGTTCGATTAAGTGCGGGGGCTGAATTCATCGTGGTAGTCACTGGTGACATCATGACTATGCCAGGTCTACCAAAAGTTCCAGCCGCTAACTCGATCAAGCTCGATAACGGCTTAGTAGTAGGCCTTTTCTAATCGGGATAAATTAACCGGCAAAAAGCAGGACAAACCAGTTGCCCATGGCGCATAATGTTGCGTCATGGGCAACAGTTTTTTAACCGACAATTCTTCTGTTCAGTCGGTAGAGCGCGCTCTATCTATTTTGGAAATTCTTGGCGAAAAAGGTGAAGCTGGCGTAACCGAAATTGCTGCAGAGCTAGATATTCATAAATCAACAGCCTCAAGGTTACTATCTGCCCTTCTTTCTCGAGACTTAGTTGAGCAAATTTCTGACCGAGGTAAGTACCGATTAGGGATGGGTTTAGTTCGCCTAGCCGGAACAGTTTCAAGCAATTTAGAACCTGTTGCTGCTTCGCGATCGGTAACTCGAGCAATTGCCGATCAATATGGTGAAACAGTTAACATCGCAGTTTTAAATGACAACAAAGTTTTGTACGTTGATCAAGTTGCCGGCTCACACATAATGACAATGACAAGTTGGCTTGGTCAAGTAGTTCCGATTCATTGCACCGCAACCGGAAAAGTTTTAGTGGCTTGGCTCGATGATAAAAAACGCAAGGCAACCTTTCCAACCAAGTTTCAAAAATTAGCAAAGTACACAATTACGTCGGCTACAGATTTTGAAAAAGAGTTAGCCAAGGTAAGAGAACGTGGTTACGCAATTGCTAACGAAGAAATGGAAGATGGCTTTACTGCGGTGGCTGCTCCTATACGCGATTCACATCTTGACGTTGTCGCGGCGATTGTGGTGTCTGGACCAACTGCCCGAATGACCAAGTTGAACCTTGATTTAGTCGGGCAAAATTTAATTAAGGCAGGAAAAAAATTATCGGGAAGTCCGACGGATTGGCGATGAGGACTGTAAGGATCGAAGCCCGATGGGAATTGGCGATGAGGGGTTTCACACTATGAAACAAAAACACACTTACGTTACAAAGG
>CAYVZD010000010.1:0-19077 GCA_964456135.1 uncultured Bifidobacterium sp. | reverse complement strand
ATTGGCGATGAGGGGTTTCACACTATGAAACAAAAACACACTTACGTTACAAAGGGTGAAAATTCCTTGACGAACGCGCAAGTAATCGAAAAAGTTAAACGACGAAGGGCTTAAGGCGAATGGCATACGAGAATATCGATTCTCTATTTATTAACGGCACACGCCGACCTAGTTCATCTGGTGAAAAGCGAACCATAATTCATCCTGCAGATGGTAAACCTGTTGCCGAGTTTTATGAAGCAACGAGCACAGACACCGAATCAGCAATTTCTGCAGCTCGTATCGCATTCGATAACGGTCACTGGGCTTCTTTCTCTGGCGAGCAGCGCGGCAAAATACTTGATCGAATTGCAGACATTTTAGAACGCGACACTGAATTGTTTGCAGCTGCAGAATCGCGTGATACCGCAAAACGAATTGTTGAATCGCGCTATGACCTAGCAGATGTAATTTCAGTATTTCGATACTTTGCAAAGCAAGCACCAAAAGCACACGAACGAGAAGTTCAAACTGGTCGTGATGGTGTGCGCAGCACAATAGTTAGCGAACCAGTTGGAGTGGTCGCAATGATCACTCCATGGAATTACCCACTCTTACAAGCATCTTGGAAAATCGCACCTGCAATTGCAACTGGCTGCACTTTCGTAATTAAGCCAAGTGAACTTACGCCGAGCACAACTTCGATGCTGATGGATGTGTTAAGCGAAGCAGGTGTTCCAGATGGTGTTGCAAATTTAGTTTTAGGTGCTGGGGCTACTGCAGGCGGTCCACTAAGTATTCATAAAGACGTTGATTTAGTTTCATTTACAGGTGGCTTAATCACCGGCAAACGTCTTATGGCTAATGCTGCGCAAACTGTTAAGCGAGTTGCGCTAGAACTCGGCGGAAAAAACCCCAACATTATTTTTGCCGATGCAGATCTTGACGCTGCAATTGACAACGCATTAACAGCAGTTTTTCTACATTCCGGACAAGTTTGTTCGGCCGGCACAAGGCTGTTAGTTGAACGCAGTATTCATGATCAAGTCGCATCCGAAGTTGCTCGCCGCGCTGATCTGATCAAACTTGGTGGTGCCTATGACGAAACTGCCGAAACAGGAGCACTCATCAGTGCAGGACACCGGGACAAGGTCGAACAATTTGTTGCTGATGCACTGAATGAAGGTGCGGTGCTCCGTGCTGGTGGCAAGCGCCCATCAGAACCAGAATTACAAGCTGGTTACTTCTTCCGGCCAACTGTGCTTGATAACTGCAACACCAAAATGAAATGTGTGCAAGACGAATCTTTTGGCCCAATCATGACGATCGAAGTTTTTGATTCCGAAGCAGAGGCAATTGCTTTAGGCAATGACACAATCTACGGTCTAGCTGGTGCAGTTTGGACTCAGGATGCTGAGAAAGCACAGCGTGTAGCCCGCCAACTTCGGCACGGCACAATCTGGATAAACGATTTTCACCCTTATGTCGCTCAAGCGGAGTGGGGTGGATACAAACAATCTGGCATAGGTCGAGAATTAGGTGAGGCTGGATTGGCAGAATATCTAGAACACAAACACATCTGGCAGAACCTTTCCCCTGCTAGGTCTGAATGGTTTGCGGACCCGAAGGGCAACTAGTAATGACAAATAGTTCAAGCGCAATTTCTGTAAGAAACCTATGGCAAGTTTTCGGTCCCAACCCCGAAAAAATAATCGGCAGTCCTGATGCATCGCTACCTCGCGCAGAATTACGAGCCAAGACCGGAAACACTGCAGCTGTTCGCGATGTTTCATTTGATGTTGCACCGGGCGAAGTTTTCGTTGTCATGGGCCTATCAGGTTCAGGTAAATCAACTCTTGTGCGCTGTCTTACTCGTTTGATTGAACCTACTTCGGGTCACATTGTGATGGATGGCGAAGACATTCTTGAAGCATCGCAAGCCCGATTGCGCGAACTTCGCCGCACAAGGTTTTCGATGGTCTTTCAGAACTTTGGTTTACTTCCACACCGCAAAGTCATCGACAACATTGCCTACGCATTAGAAATTAACGGGGTTAGCAAAGAGCAACGCCATGCCCGTGCTCGTGAAGTCATTGAGTTAGTCGGTTTGCAGGGCTACGACCAGGCTTACCCAGAGCAACTTTCTGGCGGTATGCAACAACGTGTTGGTTTAGCTCGCGCACTTGCTGTTGACCCAGACGTAATGTTTCTTGATGAACCGTTTTCGGCACTTGATCCATTAATTCGTCGCGACATGCAGACCGAAGTGATGCGTTTACATCGCGAATTAGGTAAGACCATGATCTTCATTACCCATGACTTAGATGAAGCATTAAAAGTTGGTGACCGAATTGCAATTATGCGTGACGGTGCCATTGTGCAAATGGGCACTGCCGAGGAATTAATTGGTAATCCAGTAGACGATTACGTAGCTGACTTCACCCGCGATGTACCGAAGTCACACGTGTTAACAGTTAAATCAATCGCTCGACCTTTGGCTGCTAGTGAACTTCCTAGCGACCGAAGTGTCAGTGCAGACACAATTATTCGCGAAGCAACTCCTATAGTTCTTTCGTCTCCTGGCCCAGTAACAGTCACCCAGAATGGCAATTCAATTGGAGTTATTACCTCAAATGACATACTTCGCCTAATTGGCGGTGGAGCTCACTCATGAGTAGCGAAGTACTAGTTACTTCAGGTCGACGCGAAATAAAACGTAGTTGGATTCTTGGTGGCTTACTCTTATTGTGGTTTGCACTATCTCGAGTATTTAGTGGCAAATTCACTCTTGAGCTAGCAGTTCCGCAAAATACGTCATTCACAACTTTTGTGGGTGAACTTGCTGATTCAATTCGTGGCAATCGAACTGAAGGCACAGCCTTTAAATATTTCTTTAACCCAATTCGTGAATTTATCGATGGCTTTGTCACGCTAATTCGAGAAATGATTTCTATTCCAATGGCTGGATCATCTATTCCGCTAATTGGCTGGTTTGGGGTTATCTCATTAATTGGATTTATTGTCTACGCAATTTCAAGTGTGAAGACGGCCCTTTTAGCAGTAACCCTTACGTTTGCGTGCGGAGCACTTGGACTTTGGACTGACTCAATGGACACGCTTGCGATGACAATTGCTGCTGTTGTGCTATCCCTAGCTATTGGTATTCCAGTTGGTATCTGGGCTGGTCGATCTGACTTTGCACTTAAATTAGTCACACCAATTTTGGATCTTGCTCAGATTCTGCCGACTTTGGTTTACCTTGCTCCACTGGCCTTGTTCTTTTTAATTGGTCCAGCATCAGCAACGATTGCCACAATGGTTTACAGCATTCCGATTGCAATTAGGCTGACTGCGTTTGGTATTCGCGGAGTAGCAAAGAGTCCAGTTGAAGCAAGTATCTCGATGGGATCTACTGGCCGACAAACTTTGACTAAAGTGCAACTTCCAATGGCCAAGAAGACAATTGTGCTTGGCATAAATCAAACAGTGATGGCTGCTCTTTCATTTGTGGTTATTGCTGCCTTAATTGGTGCACCTGGACTTGGTAAGCCAGTGCTTGATGCATTAAAGATTCGAAATGTCGGTGATGGGTTTGTCGCCGGATTCGCCGTTGTTTTCTTGGCAATTATGTTAGACCGCGCTACATCCGCGGCTGTTGTTAAACAAAACACTTTTGTTCCACCAACACCAAAGCAATTACGTAACCGCCGAATCGCTTTAGTTGGAACTGGCATCGGAACTATTGCCGCAATCTTTTTATCTCGACAATTTGCTTGGGCTGCTTATTTTCCAGAGCAATTAGTTATTTCTAAGCAAGTAGCAAACGTTTCAGATGGGTTTGTGACTTGGGTAACTACCTCGTTTTCATTTTTTACTGAAGGGTTAATCAAAGTAGTTACCGTCGGAATTTTGAATCCACTTGAAGGAACACTTTCTAATGCGCCATGGTTTTTAACGGTTGCTGCTATCACCGCAATTTCTGCACTATTTGGTGGGTTCAGATCTGCTCTCGTTACTTTGGCAACTTTGTTGCTGATCGTGGCAAGCGGTCTTTGGTATGACACGATGATCACATTCGCCCAAGTCTTAGTAGCAACTTTGCTCACAATGGGTATTGGTGTGCTACTTGGCATCTGGATTGGTCGAAGTGACCGAGCTGACAAATTCCTACGACCTATTTTGGACGCCGGTCAGGTACTTCCGGCCTTCGTCTACTTAATCCCAATGCTTGGCTTCTTTGGCCCAGCCCGCTTTACCGCCATCGCAACTGGCATTATTTACTCGATTCCAGTCGTGGTGAAGATAGTTGGCCAAGGAATCAGGGATGTCCCCGTCACGATCATCGAAGCAGCAACTTCAGCAGGTTCCACAACAAGGCAATTGATAACAAAAGTACAACTTCCGGCCGCAAAGAATTCCCTTTTGCTCGCAACTAATCAAGGATTGATATTCGTACTCGCCGTTGTCGTAATTGGCGGGTTCGTGGGAGCTGGCGGTTTAGGCTACTTAGTACTTCTGGGTAGTTCGAAACCAGAACTTCAAGGTAAAGGCCTTGTTGCTGGTTTCGCGATTTTGTTGCTTGGCATCATGATCGACAGAATCGCTCAGTACACGGTGCGGAGAAATTCAGCACCACGAAACTAAAAGTTTCGAACTGGCAAATGTTAGTTCGAAGGGTTGCCGCAAGGTAGCCCATTTCCTAGCGAGGAGAGAAAGTATGGTCCGGAGAAAAGGAAAGGGCTTTAGACTTGCAGCGCTTACTGCAGTTGCTGGCCTTGCCTTAACGGCCTGTGGAGGCGCTGGCGTTGATGAAGCAGCAACTTCCACAGAAACAACTGCTGCAGAAGCTTGCGGTTCTTACAGCATTGCAATGCACGGATGGGTCGGCTACACCGCATCCGCAGCTGTAGTAACTGAAGTTGCTAAAGCAGCAGGCTGCACAATTGAACAAGTTACTTTGGAAGAAGCAGGCGTAACCTATGACGCCATGGAAGCTGGTTCAGTTGACGTAGTAATCGAAGACTGGGGCGGCGGCCGTTGGCAAGAATGGGTTGACCGTGGCGCAGTAGTTGAAGTTGGTGACAACGGAAACGTCGGTCTAATTGGTATGTATGTACCTGCATGGATGGCTGAAGAATATCCAGACATCACTGACTCAGCAAACCTAAACAAGTACGCCGAACTATTCATCACAGATGAATCAAAGGGCAAGGGTGCTTGGTACGAAGGTCCGCCGGGATACACCACAATCGGTGAAAAGATGATTGAAGCTAATGACCTTAACTACACCATCATTTCAACTGGTTCAGAACAAGCTCTTATTGATGTATTCACTAAGGCAGCTGCTGATAAGACTCCAGCATTGGGTTACTTCTACGAACCACAAAACTTCCTTGCAAAGGTAGCTTTGGCTCGTGTTAACTTCCCAGCTAACGACTGGACTGATCCAGCAGAAGCAAGTGGTCTTACTGACTACCCATCTTCACCACTTATTAAGTTAGCTTCCAAGAAACTTATGGATGCAAATGATCCGTTCACTCGAATCATTAAGAACTTCAAGTGGACCAACGATGATCAGAACGGCGTAGCCGCTGACATCGAAGGTGGTATGTCACCTGAAGAAGCAGCCCAGAAGTGGATCGCTGCTAACAAGGCCACAGCTGACAGCTGGCTTAAGTAGTCTTTAATTAGACATCCAAACCGCCTGGTTACTTAAAGTAACCAGGCGGTTTGCTTTTGTCGGATAACTCGAAAGGATTTTTAACTAAAGCACTTGACGAGTTTGGCTACCTCAGCGAATATATGAGTGTTGCGTAACTCGCACTTAGTTGCACAATACGCAACACTCTTTTTTAAGTGGAAGGCGACCATAGTGCGCAAAATTGTAATTATCGGAGCCGGCATAGTTGGTTGTTCACTGGCTGATGAACTAACTGAACGTGGCGAATTAGATGTAACAGTTATTGAGCAAGGTCCGATGCCAGCACCAGGTGGATCAACTTCACATGCACCTGGTCTAGTACAAAAAGTTACCGCAAATAAAACGCTAGCCATTATGGCCGATCAAACAATCAACAAACTACTTTCTGTGCAAAATGAAGAGGGACCTGGCTTTTATCAGGTTGGCTCACTTGAAGTTGCGACTACTCCTGAACGCTTAAGAGAACTACATCGACGTGTTGCTTGGCAAAAAGCTTATGGATTTGATGCAGAAGTAATCACACCTGAGCGCGCAGCAGAATTACACCCAGTTTTAGACCCAACAAAAATTTTAGGTGCGGCCTACTGCCCTACCGATGGGTTAGCAAAAGCAGTTCGTGCGGTACAAGCATTACAGCGACTTGCTGAATCACGTGGTGCAGTTTTTAAAGATCGTCATGAAGTAATCGCAATCGAACATGAAAATGGAAAAGTCACTGGTGTTACAACCGATAAAGGATTTTTCCCAGCAGACATTGTGGTCTCATGTGCAGGAATTTGGGGACCAAAAGTAGGACGGATGTTTGGAATGCAAAAAGCATTTCAGCCACTTGCCCATCAGTTAGCTTGGACCGAAGATATTCCTTCATTGGCTGATCAAACTGAAGAAATTACGATTCCAATCATGCGCCATCAAGGTGCTGACCTTTATTACCGACAGAAATTCAAAGGTATGGGCATCGGTTCCTACCTACACCGTGCGCTTCCAGTTGAATCTGAAGAAATTTTGCCGTTTGACCAAGCGCCGATCATGCCAAGTCAGTTGCCATTTACCCAACCTGAATGGGAACCGGTTATGGGTCTATCTGCGCAAATTATGCCTGAACTTGCTGACGCAAAAATTACTGATGGCATGAACGGTATGTTCTCATTCACCGTAGACACTATGCCGCTAATGGGTGAATGGAACGGGTTAAAAGGTTTCTGGGTTGCTGAAGCAGTTTGGGTTACCCACTCTGTTGGTGTTGCTCGAGCCACAGCTGAGTGGATTATCGATGGACATCCAACGCTGCCCGTACACGAATGCGATGTAAACCGATTTGAACCGCACCAACTTGGTCCTAACCACATCAAGATGCGTGGTTCACAAAATTACATCGAAGTTTACGACATCATCCATCCATTGCAACCAATGGAGGCTCCTCGCCCACTTCGCACAACTGGTTTTTATCATCGCCAACAAGAACTCGGTGCATTCTTTTTAGAAGCTGCTGGATACGAGCGACCACACTGGTACGAATCGAATAAAGACTTGGTTTCAAAATACCCGTCTCCAGAACGCGACGAATGGACAAGTCGTTTCTGGTCACCAATTATTGGCGCCGAAGCACAACATGTGCGTGAACAAGTAGGTCTTTTTGATATCACTGCACTAAAGCGCATTGAAGTTAAAGGTAAAGGTGCACTTGAATTCTTAATGCACCAAACCACAGGCAAATTAGATAAAGCACCTGGAAGTGTCACTTACTGTTTAATGTTGACTGAAAAAGCCGGCATCTTGTCTGACGTAACAGTTACCCGACTTGGTGAAAACCACTTCATGATAGGTGCAAATAGTCCCGTTGATGTTGCCCGTCTGGAAAAAGCAGCGCCTGACACAGTGTTTATTAAAGATGTAACTGCTGGGACTGTTGGCTTAGGTTTATTTGGACCAAATGCGCGCAAAGTTGTTCAAAAATTAACAAATCAAGATGTTTCTAATGAAGCATTCGGTTACTTCAAAGCTAAGTCACTTTACTTAGATCAGGTACCAGCAACATTATGGCGACTTTCTTATGTAGGTGAACTAGGTTACGAAATTTATACCGACGCTGACATGGGACTCAAACTTTGGGACACGTTAATGGAAGCTGGCAAAGAGTTCGGCATCATTCCTGCTGGTCGCGGCGCATTTAACTCAATGCGTCTAGAAAAGGGTTACCGTTCGTACGGAACTGACATGACAAGCGAACATAACCCACACGAGGCTGGGTTAGCTTTTGCGGTTCGCAAAGGTGGCGGTTACATCGGAGCCAGTGCATTTGAAGCACTTGATCCGGCAACCATAACTAGAAAATTAGTGTGTCTGGTTTTTGATAATCCGCAGCATGTAACACTTGGTAAAGAACCGGTTTACTTCCAGGGTAAGCCAGTTGGTTACACAACTTCCTCATACTTCGGTCACACGATCGGAAAGCAAATTGCCTACGCTTGGGTGCCAATCGAGGCCTCAACATTAGGTACCAAAGTTGAAGTGCAATACTTCGAAGAGTTCTATCCAGCCGTTGTCAGCGACGACCCACAGTTCGACGCTGCTATGACCAGATTGAGGTCCTAACATGACCATCACCCGCCGACGTTCCGTTGAGCTTCCAGAACATCCAGATTTTCTGTGGGCACACAAAGATCCAAAGAAGTCATACGACGCAATCATCATTGGTGGTGGTGGCCACGGTCTTGCTACTGCTTATTACTTAGCCAAACTTCATGGCATGACAAACATTGCGGTCCTTGAAAAAGGTTGGCTTGGTGGCGGCAATATGGCACGTAACACCACAATTATTCGCTCAAATTACTTGTGGGATGAATCTGAAGGTATCTATGAACATTCCCTAAAACTTTGGGAAGGTTTACAAGAAGACGTCGGCTATGAAATGTTCTTCTCGCAACGCGGAGTGATGACATTGGCGCACAGCGTAAGTGACGTCCGAACAAAACGTCGAAATTTCTTTGCCAATGGAGTTGCTGACATTGATAGCCAGTGGCTAACTCCGCAAGAAGTTAAACAAATAGCTCCAGTAGTAAACATAAGTGAAGACATTCGTTATCCAGTTATGGGCGCAACATTCCAACCTCGCGCAGGTATTGCCAAGCATGACTGGGTTGCTTGGGGTTACGCCAAAGCCGCAGGTGACATGGGTGTAGACATTATCCAAAACTGTGAAGTAACTGGTTTTGATATACGTGAAGGCAAAGTTCATGGCGTTAAGACGAACCGTGGAGACATAGCCGCTAACAAAGTTGCCATGGTCGGCGCAGGTCACTCATCTGTACTTGCAGAACGAGCAGGATTTAGAATTCCGATTCAGTCTCGCCCACTCCAGGCATTGGTTTCAGAATTACTTGAACAAGTTCTTGACACCGTAATCATGTCTGGAATGGTGCACGTTTATGTCAGCCAAGCACATAAAGGTGAGCTGGTGATGGGAGCTGGCACAGATGCTTATAACTCTTATTCCCAGCGTGGTGGGTTCCATGTAATTGAACATCAATTGTCTGCAGCTGTTGAATTATTCCCAATTTTTGAGCGGGCGCATCTACTTCGCACTTGGGGTGGCATCGTTGATACTTCCCCAGATGCATCCCCAATTATTGGCTTAACTCCAGTTGAAAATCTCTATATCAACTGTGGTTGGGGTACTGGTGGATTCAAGGGAACTCCAGGTTCTGGCTGGGTAATGGCGCACACAGTTGCTACTGGCCAGCCACACGAACTAAATAAAGGTTTCAATCTTGATCGCTTCACTACAGGTCATTTAATCGACGAACACGGCGCAGCCGGTGTGGCTCACTAAGGAGAATTGAGATGTTAAATATTCCATGTCCTTGGTGCGGACCAAGAGATGAAACTGAATTCCACTATGGTCAAGAAGCCGGTGTGGCATACCCAGAAAATCGCGATGAAATCTCAGATGAAGAATGGGCAAAGTACGTATTCTTCCGAGCAAATCCAAAAGGATGGCATGCAGAACGCTGGGTGCACAGCGTTGGTTGTCGCCGCTGGTTTAACGTGTGGCGCAACACAATCACAAACGAATTTGGACCTACTTATAAACCATTCGAACCTCAACCTAAGAAGCCAGCATGAGTAACGTAACTTTTGAATTTGACGGTAAAACTTACGAAGGTCGCCAAGGTGAATCTCTTGCGAGTGCCTTACTTCGTAATGGCGTAGTGCACTTTACTGAATCGACATATCGTGATCGCCCACGTGGCATCATCGGACTTGGTTACGAAGAACCAAATGCGTTGGTGAATGTTGATAGTGGCGCTGGAGAGCCTATGGTCCAATCAACTGTTGTGCCTGTGGTTCAAGGGTTAGTTGCTCGTTCGCTTGCTGGAGTTGGTGACTTGCCCGATACCCGCGATGAATCCCGTTACGACAAAAAGTTTCGCCATGTAGATGTAGTTGTAGTTGGAGCTGGCTTAGCTGGACTAACTGCAGCAGCTAAGCATGCTAAAGCTGGAAAAGATGTTGTAATTTGCGATGAACAAAGTAAACCTGGTGGCCATCTTGTTCATTTAGGCCAAGAAGTTCCAGCCGATTTACTTGCAGTACTCGACTTGCCAAACGTAACTTACTTGCCACGCACTGTTGTGAATGGCCTTTACGACCATGGTTATACCGTTGCGATCGAGCGTCGCACTGACCATGAAAGCAGTTCAGTTAGTAAAAATAAAGCTCGAATCCGCACTTGGCATTTCCGTTCAGAAAAAATTGTGTTAGCAACTGGTGCTTACCAACGTCACTTGGTCTTTGCTAATAATGATCGTCCTGGCGTAATGCTCTCGCATGCTGCAGCTACTTACGTTGCTCGTGATGGAGTCACTGCTTTCAAAACTGCAGTTGTTGTTACCGTAGACAATCAGGGTTACCGCGACGCTATTCGGTTAGCCAAGGCTGGAGTCACTGTTGCTGCAGTTGTAGATATTCGTGGCAAAGTTTCGCGCAAGAGCAAAAAGTCATCGAGAAAAGCAGTCAAGAAACTTGGAATTCCGGTAATCAAAAATTCAACTGCAATCGATACCGTTGCTTCACTTGAAGGCAAGCTCTCTGGCGTTGTAATTGGTGATCAACATGGAAATGTCTCGCAAACAATTGACTGCGATCTGCTTGCAGTTTCAGGTGGCTGGACGCCAACTGTTCATCTAGCTACATATGTTGGACTAAAACCAGAGTGGTCAAAAAAGAAAGCCGCTTTCGTACTAAAGGCCAGTGATCAATGGGTTAGCGCCGAAGGTATGTTGGCTGGAAAATTTGGTGGCGATGATGAGCCAGAAATATTTTTTGGACCAGAACTTTCTGCCGATCAGGCTGTGGATGCATTCGTTGACTTTCAGCGCGACGCGACACTAAGAGATGTGCGCCGGGCAATTAAAGCCGGTATGCACAGTATTGAACACGTAAAGCGTTACACCTCAATTGGTACTGCAAATGACCAAGGAAAAACGAGTGGCACCATCACAATGGGAATTATTGGTGCTGCCCTAAACAAGGCACCCGATGAAATTGGTTCGCTAACATTCCGTGCCCCATTCGTTGGCGTTCCATTTGCAGCACTTGCTGGTCGTGAACGGGGTAAATTAGCCGACCCAATTCGACGCACACCAATTCATGAGTTACATGTTGCAGCCAATGCACCAATGGAAGATGTTGGTCAATGGAAACGGCCATGGTACTTCCCTAAGGGAAATGAAGACATGCATGCAGCAGTATTGCGTGAGTGCGCTGCGGTACGCGAAGGCGTTGGCGTAATGGATGCTTCAACTTTGGGAAAGATCGACATTCAAGGTCCAGATGCGGCTGAATTTTTAGATCGGGTCTATACAAATATGTTTAGCACTCTAAAAGTCGGACAAAGTCGCTATGGGTTTATGTGTGGTATCGATGGAATGGTTTTTGATGACGGGGTAACTACTCGCCTAGCTGATAATCATTTCTTGATGACTACAACAACCGGTGGTGCTGCGAAGGTACTTGATTGGTTAGAAGAATGGCTCTATACAGAATGGCCAGACTTAAAGGTTTATTGCACATCTGTAACTGAACAAATTTCAACAGTAGCAATTGTCGGGCCTAAGTCCCGTGCGTTGATGGCAAAACTTGCACCAGGGCTTGATGTATCAAATGAAAACTTTGGTTTCATGGAAAATCGCTACGCAGATGTTGCTGGAATTCCAGCACGCATTGCTCGAATCTCATTCAGTGGTGAGTTAGCCTACGAAATTAATGTGCCTGCTTGGTATGGCTCGCACATCTGGCAAGCAGTAATGCGCGAAGGTAGTGAATTCAACATAACTCCTTACGGCACCGAAACTATGCACGTACTTCGCGCTGAAAAAGGTTATGTGATCATCGGCCAAGATACAGATGGAACACAAACTCCGATGGATCTAGGTATGGACTGGATTGTTTCAAAGAAGAAAGATTTCATTGGCAAACGTTCATTTTCGCGCAGTGATACCGCTCGTGCTGGTCGTCACCAATTAGTCGGATTCTTACCAGTAGATGGCGATGTGGTAATTCCAGAGGGTGCCTATGTCACTTCAGCAAGTGATTCATTAACCAAACCACCGGTTGCACACATTGGATACGTAACAAGTTCCTACATGTCTGCAGCGCTCGGTCGATCATTTGCTATGGGCATGCTAGCTAATGGCCAAGCACGTCACGGTGAACAAGTTGCTATCCCATTCGATGGCAAAGTCGTATTGGCAACAGTCACTGAACCACTTTTCTATGACAAGGAGAACACTCGTCGCGATGGTTAAAGTTTTCGAGGGTGCCAAGAGCCCGCTCAATGGCGCAAAGCATGGAAATGAAAATTCAGTTCTACTCCAAGAAGTTCCATTTACTCCGATGTGGGATTTACGAGTGGATCCTAACTCTGACGGCTACAGTGCGGTAAACGCTGCACTTGGGTTAACTTTGCCAACCAAAGTTGGTGAAGTTTCAAAAAATGCAGATGGATCGCTAAATGCTTTGACTCTAGGTCCTGATCAATGGATGCTGACTGGTTCAAGTGATGTGGCAGCTTTACTTGCTTCAGTAAGGTCAGCACATCACATGTCACTTGTTGATGTGAGTGCTCAGCGCACCAAAATTGAAATTTTTGGACCAAATGCAAAAGAAGTCTTAGAGCACGTCTGGGAGCAAGATCTTCGCGATCAAAATTTTGGAATAGATAAATGTTCTCAGGGAATTATGTTTCGCACTCCAGTCATAATGTGGCACTGCTGCCCTGACTGTTACTTGATATTTGCTCGGGCATCGTTTGCACAGCACTTATGGGCTGCACTAACTGATGCAACGGTTGAGTATCTTTAGATAAGCAAAATCTTCTTACCAATTTAGTTCTAGGAGCAACCGCATGTCCGCAGTAATTCTCGATGGCAAAGCAACTGCTGCTGCAGTTAAAGCTGATTTAGCCAAAAGAGTTCAAGCATTGAAAGCTCGTGGAATTACACCAGGTCTGGGCACAATTTTGGTTGGTGATGATCCAGGATCGCACGCATATGTTGGCGGTAAACATAAAGATTGTCACGAAGTTGGAATCGCCTCGATCCGTGAAGACCTTCCAGCAAGCGCTACCCAGGCAGACGTATTAGCTGCGATCAAACGACTTAACGAAGACCCTGCTTGCACTGGTTACATTGTTCAACTTCCGCTACCAAAAGGTTTAGATGCAAATGCAGCACTCGAGGCAATGTTGCCAAGTAAAGACGCTGATGGACTACATCCAACAAATCTGGGCCGCTTAGTGCTTGGCGAACCTGCACCGCTTCCGTGTACGCCACGAGGAATTGTTGAATTACTACGTGCTTATAACGTGAATATTGATGGTGCTGAAGTTTGTATTGTTGGCCGCGGTGTCACTGTTGGACGCCCACTTGGCTTACTCCTTACCCGTCGCAGTGAAAATGCGACTGTCACACTTTGCCACACAGGCACTAAGGACATGACTGCTCACATCAAACGTGCTGACATTGTGGTTGCTGCTGCAGGTGTTCCGCACTTCATTAAGCCAGACATGATCAAGCCTGGCGCAGCCTTACTTGATGTTGGTATTACTAGAACTGAAAAAGGTTTACTTGGTGACCTAGATCCTGACTGCGCAAACGTTGCAGGATTTATCGCACCAATGCCAGGTGGAACCGGCCCAATGACCAGAGCCATGTTGCTTGCAAACGTAGTAGATACAGCAGAAGGACAAAAATAATGACAAAGGTATACGACTACATCGTCATCGGTGGTGGATCTGCTGGTTCAGTATTAGGAAATCGTCTTTCTGAAGATCCAAATAACGAAGTACTAGTCCTTGAAGCTGGTCGTAAAGATTCAATTTGGGATGTTTACATCCACATGCCAGCAGCGCTAACTTTTCCGATTGGAAATAAGTTTTATGACTGGAAGTATGAAACTGATCCAGAACCATTTATGAATGGTCGTCGCGTTTATCAAGGTCGAGGCAAAGTACTTGGCGGTTCTGGCTCAATTAACGGAATGATCTTTCAGCGTGGCAATCCAATGGATTACGAACGTTGGGCCAGCGATAAGGGTATGGAGAAATGGGATTTTGCTCATTGCCTTCCCTATTTCAAGAAAATGGAAAACGCTACAGGTGTGCCAAACGACAAGTTGTACCGCGGTCATAGCGGCCCGCTTTATTTAGAAAAAGGTCCAGCAAAGAATCCGCTGTTCAAAGCTTTCTTTGATGCTGCAGTTCAAGCTGGATTTACCCGAACTGAAGATGTGAATGGTTACAAGCAAGAAGGCTTTGGTCCATTCGATAAGAATGTAAAGAAAGGTCGCCGCTGGTCTTCAGCGCGGGCGTATTTGCACCCAGTTAAGCATCGCAAAAACTTAACCATAAAAACGAGACACCAAGTAAACAAAGTTATTTTTGAAGGCGATAAAGCTGTTGGTGTTGAGGTCCGAATTGGTAAGAAAGTAGTCGAATACCGCGGTCACGAAATGATTTTGTGTGGTGGGGCAATTAATACACCGCAGGTGCTTCAACTATCTGGAATCGGCCCAGCAGAGTTACTGAAAAAACATGGCATTCCGGTGGTTAAAGACCTTCCAGGCGTTGGCCAAAATCTACAAGACCACCTTGAGGTCTATGTGCAGCACGCTTGTAAACAACCAATCACTATGAATCCAAATCTGAAAATCTGGAAGCGACCATTCATCGGTGCAGCTTGGTTATTTGCTCGGAAGGGCCCAGGTGCAACAAACCACTTTGAAGGTGGCGGATTTGCCAGGTCAAACTCCGAAGTTAAGTACCCGAATTTGATGTATCACTTCCTACCAATTGCTGTTCGTTATGACGGAACAGGCATCGAGCAAGGTCATGGCTACCAAGTACACGTGGGTCCAATGTACTCGGATGCTCGCGGTCGAGTTGAAATTGTGAGCAATGATCCAAAAGCTAAGCCATCAATATTGTTCAACTACTTATCTACGGAACAAGATCGCCGTGAATGGGTTGAAGCAATTCAAGTAACGCGCAAGATACTGTCTCAATCTGCTTTCGCACCTTATGATGATGGCGAAATAAGCCCAGGACCATCAGTGCAAACTCCAGAACAAATTTTGGAATGGGTTCGTAAAGATGGTGAAACTGCTTATCACCCATCATGTACCGCAAAAATGGGTAAAGATGACATGAGTGTTGTAGACCCAGAAACTATGAAAGTTTATGGTGTCGAAGGTTTACGCGTAGTAGATGCGTCAGTATTCCCATACGTGACCAATGCAAATCTCTATGCACCAGTAATGATGGTTGCCGAAAAAGCTGCTGACATTATTTTGGGTAACGAACCACTAGCACCAGAATATGTTGATTGGTACAAATCCGATAAGTAATACTTACTAACTAAAGGCAGATCTCGAGTTTCGTAACTCTAGGTCTGCCTTTAGTCTTAGATGGTGTCCAAAAAAGTATTAGTCCTGTTAAGTCATCCATACCTAGAATCATCAAATGTCCATCGGAATTTATCTCAACGGTTATCAAAAATTGAAAATGTAACTGTTCGACACATTGATCAGTTACCCACAAAAAATACGCACTTTGATGCAAAAACTGAACAGGCTTTATGGGATGAAGCGGACACGATAATTTTGGAATTTCCGATGTACTGGTATCACAGCCCAGCATCGCTCAAACAGTATTTAGACGATGTACTTACGGAAGATTGGGCATTTCAAAACGCCTATGCCCTTGAGGGTAAACAACTAATGGTGCTAACCACCACTGGTGGAGTTGAGTCTGAGTACTCGGCCAACGGCGAACATGGTTTTGATTTATCTTCGGTTCTAACTCCATACAAATCAACGGCCAGTTTTACCAAAATGAAATACATCCCAGAGTTAGTAATTTATGCGGCCAATTTCTTAACTGAAAGCGAATTGGAAAGCGAATTTAATCGCATTGTTCAATCCGTTACTAAGCTGACTAAATAATCAGCCAGTATTACGAAGTCCGGTAGCTATACCGTTAACCGTGATACTTAGTGCTCGACGCAATTGAGCATCAGGCTCATGTCCTGCCTGTCGACTACTTCGCACTCGATTCAACAAAGTTATCTGTAGATGATGTAGTGGCAGTAAATAGGTGTCACGGATCGCAAGTGTTCTGCTCAGCGAAGGATTGCTTTCAAGTAAAGTTTGAGCCCCAGTCAACTTCAGAATCTCGGTTTTAGTTAACTCATATTCTGCTTTGATTGTGTCAAACATTGGCTGCAAATTTTGTGGCACAAGTGCATCGACGTAATTTTGTGCCACCGTTAAGTCTGTTTTTGCCAGTGTCATCTCGACATTTGAAATAAAGTTTGCGAAAAATGTCCAGGTCTTTAACATTTCAGTTAACTCATTTTTGTATCCAGCTTCGCGAGCTGCCCGCAGTCCGCTGCCAACACCAAACCAACCTGGAACAATTTGTCGTGACTGTGTCCAGCCAAATACCCATGGAATTGCCCGAAGTCCTGAAATCCCGGCGCTGGTGTCAGGTCTGCGTGCTGGACGTGAACCCATGTGCACATCAGCAAGTTCACTAACCGGAGTCGACTTTTCAAAGTAAGCGGGTAAATCAGGATGATTAACTAAATCTCGATACGTTTTAAATGCAAAATCTGAGGCATGCTGCATAACCAAATTCCATTTGAGCATTTTTTCTTCGGGCACAATCGGATTTTGATGTAATACCGATGCTTCTAAAACTGCGGCCAGAGTTAAAGCTAAGTTTTCTCGAGCAAGTGGCGGCAAAATGTATTTATCTGAAATAACTTCGCCTTGCTCAGTAACTTTTAATTCACCTGAGAGCACACCTGAAGGTTGAGCCATAATTGCCTCGAATGTCGGACCGCCACCACGTCCAACTGTTCCACCACGACCGTGAAATAACCGCAACCGCACTTCGTATTTTGCCGCCACATCCCGAAGTCGACGTTGTGCAAGATGAATTTCCCACTGTGAAGTCAAAATACCTGCATCTTTGTTTGAGTCTGAATACCCAAGCATTACTTCTTGTACGTTGCCACGGATTTCAACTATCTTTCGATACTCCGGTGTTGAAAGTAATTCTTCGAGTATGCGATCTGCATTTTGTAGTTCTTCAACTGTTTCTAGCAGTGGCACAAAATCAACCGCTACATAATTTCTATTAAGGTCTACCAGTCCGGCTTCTCGGCCAACTATGACTGCCGCTAATAGATCATCAGCTCCTCTAGTCATCGAAACTATTGCGGTCTCGCATACGGTCGAGCCATAAATTTCGTGAGCATGTTTGATTGTCGAGTAGGCACCAAATACATGCATACCTTCCGCATTAAGCGGTGGTGGATTGCCAGCTAGCGGTCGTTTTGAGCTTAATTCTTTTCGCAAATACGCTAGCCGCTCATTCGCTGACTGACTGCGATAGCTAAAAGATGGGTCCGCGATTTCTACTAACTGCGCAATTACATCCTGAAATCTTGCTGAATGCTCTCTAACATCAAGGGAGGCTAGGTGTAATCCAACTGCACTGGCTACGGCAATCGTGCGTTCAATTACCCGCACAGCCAATTCTTCATTACCTACTTCAAGTAACGACAATCTAATCGTTTCGAGGTCGCCTAAAAATTCAGCGGTGGTGGCATAGTCGCTTCCGGCAACATGATCATCGTTATTGTCTAAACGATCCTTTGTATTAAAAAGCTTTTGCCGCACAGCAGTTAAAGCAAGCCGCCAAGGTTCTTGCGCGTTAACGCGCAGGTATCTCGACTGCAAACCAGCAACTTCTTTGATGGATTTGGCAACAAATTCTTGAATCCGCTTATTTTCGCCCGCAATTTTTTGGCTGATTGATAAGTCTTCAATTGTTCTTGAAAGTAGTGGGATCAAATCAGAAATTGCGTGGCTGCGCTGCAATCCAATTACATCAGCCGTTACTTGCGGGGTTACAAATGGATTTCCATCTCGATCTCCACCAATCCAACTGCCCAGAGATAGCGGACGAGCGTTTGCTGGAAGTTTAACCCCGATGCTTGCCAGCGCTCCATCTAAGTCTTCAAGTACGTGACTTAATGAAGTACGCATAATTTCATCGAGGTAATAAAGGGCGTTTCGCGCTTCGTCTAAAACTTCGGGACGTTCAATTCTTATTTCGTCGGTTTGCCAAAGTAAATCGACCACTTCAGCTAACCGATCACGCAATCTTGGATGCACAGGCGAATATAAGAAGTCAGCAATCCGCCGTAACTTCATTAATACGCTGCGCCTAGCGGCTTCTGTTGGGTGCGCTGTAAATACTGGGCGGACATTTAATTGTGAAATTATTTTTTCAATTTGCTGTGGATCAATATCTGCTGCGGCAATTCGATCAGCAGTTCTTTTTAAAACCCCACCTGTATCGCGTCGATCCTGAGCCATTGCTCGACCGCGATGAACTTGCTCGGCAATATTTGCCAAATTGAAATAAGTTGAAAATGCCCTTGCTAACCCAATGGCTGTTTCTAAATCAGCTTCAGATAATTGCGCAGCCACTTCACGAAAGTCTCCGCGGGTAGCCGCACGGACATGTTCAACTTTGGCTAAAAGTTGTGCACCTTGGTGTCGGGTAATTGTTTCACCCAAGAGTTCGCCAAGCAGGCGAATATCGGATCTAAGCGCGGCATCATCAATAGCCGCACCAGCAGCATTGACGGGCATGGAATTAGCCTACCCAATCTGGACTTTACGTCTTTGGCGAACCTGTAACCCCAGATATATGAAATTAAATATTGGCTGGTAATCTAATCGGGCAAGCACCACTAGCTCAATTGGCAGAGCAATTGACTCTTAATCAATGGGTTGTAGGTTCAAGTCCTACGTGGTGTACG
>CAYVZD010000009.1:3165-35374 GCA_964456135.1 uncultured Bifidobacterium sp. | reverse complement strand
GCTTCGGCCTACTTTTTTGCTAAATTTTGGTAATTTTTTACACTTCAACGTAACTAGGGGAAAGTTGAATGCCCACACTGAAAAACCCCTAAATCATTGAGGAATTTGTCCGTTTAGGTCTGCGTTCGACAGTATTGGTTAAGTTGGCTTCGATCGACACGCCGAAAGTAAGCCAGCGAACCTAACTCGTTTTGACCTAGAGCACATGTTATGGGTAACGTATTCCTTCGTGCCCTTGGAAACTTGGGTCTCGCACCTATGCCTAGGGCTTCCCCGTCGGCGCAGATTAAGCGAAAAAACTAATGTTAAAAAGTTTTTTCATGATTGCGCAGGACTGGGCGACACTCCCGACCGCGTGGGTCGAAGGTAGTGATTGGTCACCACCACACAACGAACGAAACGATTAATGCTGCCACGCATAAATCGAATGACAAAAAGGAGTCAGAGTGCCAACAATCCAACAGTTGGTCCGTAAGGGTCGACAGGATAAGGTCTCCAAGAATAAGACGCCTGCTCTTAAGGGCAGTCCACAACGTCGTGGAGTTTGCACGCGCGTTTACACAACAACACCTAAGAAGCCAAACTCTGCGCTTCGCAAAGTTGCTCGTGTGCGTTTAACTTCTGGCACTGAAGTAACTGCATACATTCCAGGTGAAGGTCACAACCTACAAGAACACTCAATCGTTCTTGTTCGTGGCGGTCGTGTAAAAGATCTTCCAGGTGTTCGTTACAAAATTATTCGCGGTGCACTTGATACTCAAGGTGTTAAAAACCGTAAGCAAGCTCGCAGCCGTTATGGTGCAAAGAAGGAGAAGAGCTAGTTATGCCACGTAAAGGCCCAGCTCCTAAGCGACCTATCGTCACTGATCCGGTTTACGCATCACCGATGGTTACTCAGTTAGTTAACAAAATTTTATTGCACGG
This sequence comes from uncultured Bifidobacterium sp., assembly GCA_964456135.1. Classification (GTDB taxonomy): domain Bacteria; phylum Actinomycetota; class Actinomycetes; order S36-B12; family UBA5976; genus UBA5976. The sequence continues at coordinate 34,450 of CAYVZD010000009.1, read as the reverse complement.
CAAGAAATCAACTGCTGAAGCAATTGTCTACGGTGCTCTTGAAGGCTGCCGTGAAAAGACTGGAACAGATCCACTACAAACACTTCGTCGCGCATTAGATAATGTGCGTCCAACTCTTGAAGTTCGTAGTCGTCGTGTTGGTGGTGCAACTTACCAAGTTCCAGTTGAAGTAAAACCTGCGCGCGCAAATACTTTGGCACTTCGCTGGTTAGTTGGATTCTCACGTGCACGTCGCGAAAAGACAATGACTGAACGTTTAATGAACGAAATTCTTGATGCTTCAAATGGCTTAGGTGCAGCTGTTAAGAAGCGCGAAGATACACACAAAATGGCCGAAGCCAACAAGGCTTTTGCTCACTATCGCTGGTAACCGAAGAAGAGACGAGAGAAAAAAGAAGTGGCTGCAGAGACATCACTTGACCTCGCCAAGGTCCGCAACATCGGGATCATGGCGCACATTGACGCGGGTAAAACCACGACTACTGAGCGCATTCTTTTCTATACCGGTATCAACTACAAAATTGGTGAAGTGCACGAAGGTGCCGCAACCATGGACTGGATGGAACAAGAACAAGAGCGCGGTATCACTATTACCTCCGCTGCAACCACTTGTTCATGGAAAGACCACACCATCAACATCATTGACACCCCTGGTCACGTTGATTTCACCGTTGAAGTAGAACGTTCACTTCGTGTTCTTGACGGAGCAGTTGCAGTATTTGATGGGGTAGCTGGTGTTGAACCTCAGTCTGAAACAGTATGGCGTCAAGCAAACAAGTATTCAGTTCCTCGTATTTGTTTTGTAAACAAACTTGACCGTACTGGAGCAAATTTCTTTATGTGCGTTGGCATGATCAAGGATCGCCTTGGCGCAAATCCACTAGTACTTCAACTTCCAATTGGTGCCGAAGGTGACTTCATTGGTCTAGTTGATTTAATTCGCATGAAGGCCATGGTTTGGCGCGGCGAAACTCAAATGGGTGAAGATTACGTTCTAGAAGATATTCCAGCTGACCTTAAAGATCAGTCAGATGAATACCGTCACACCATGCTTGAAACGCTTGCCGAAAATGACGAAGCATTCATGGAAAAGTTCTTCGAAGATGAAAGTGCAATCACTGAAGACGATATTCATGCTGCTATCCGTCGCGTAACTCTTGCCGGAACTGCAGTGCCAATTGTTACTGGTACCGCATTCAAGAACAAGGGTGTTCAGCCAATGCTTGATGCAGTAGTTCGCTACTTGCCATCACCACTAGACATTGATGCAACTGTTGGTAGCAAGCCAAATGATGATTCTGTTTCGATTGAACGTAAGCCAAGTGACAAAGAACCACTTGCTGCCCTTGCATTCAAGATTGCAACTGACCCACACCTTGGCAAGCTAACTTACGTACGTATTTACTCTGGTCGTCTCGAAGCCGGTACTCAGGTACTTAACTCTGTTAAAGATCGCAAAGAACGTATCGGCAAGATTTACCGAATGCACGCAAACAAGCGCGAAGAAATTGCATCAGTAGGTGCTGGTGACATCGTTGCTGTGATGGGTCTGAAAGACACCACTACAGGTGAAACTCTTTGTGATCCAGCAAATCCAATTGTGCTTGAGTCAATGAGCTTCCCAGCTCCAGTTATCGAAGTTGCAATTGAACCGAAGACCAAGGGCGACCAAGACAAACTAAGTACTGCGATCCAACGTCTTTCTGAAGAAGATCCAACATTCCGCGTACACACTGACGAAGAAACAGGTCAGACCATCATCGCTGGCATGGGTGAACTTCACCTTGAAATTTTGGTAGACCGCATGAAGCGTGAATTCAAAGTTGAAGCAAACGTAGGTAAACCTCAAGTTGCTTACCGCGAAACAATCACCAAAGTTGTTGATCGAATTGATTACACCCACAAGAAGCAAACTGGTGGTTCTGGTCAGTTCGCGAAAGTTCAAATTGCTATCGGACCTAACAAACCTGTTGAAGGCGTTGAAGGTTCAGGTGGATACGAATTCGTTAACAAGATCACTGGTGGACGCATTCCACGTGAATACATTCCATCAGTTGATGCTGGTTGCCAAGAAGCAATGGAAAACGGAATTCTTGCTGGCTTCCCGATGGTTGATATTCAAGTAACACTGCTTGACGGTGCTTACCACGATGTTGACTCTTCGGAACTTGCATTCAAGTTAGCTGGTATTCAGGCATTCAAAGATGGCGCCCGCCAAGCAGGCCCAGTACTACTTGAACCGATTATGGCTGTCGAAGTAACAACACCTGAAGACTTCATGGGTGATGTTATTGGCGATCTAAATTCACGACGTGGACAAATCCAAGCTATGGATGAGCGTTTTGGCTCACGTGTAGTTCGGGCACTTGTTCCGTTGTCAGAAATGTTCGGCTATGTGGGCGATCTTCGTAGCCGTACTCAGGGTAGAGCGAGCTACAGCATGGAATTCGCTAACTATGCCCAGGTCCCTGCGAACGTTCAGACAGAAATTGTCGCGAAAGTTCGGGGAGAGTAACGGCCCACAGGCCTAAAAACTAAATAACTGGATTAGGTGAAGGTCACTTAATTCAACAGCACAAGGATCCAGGAGGACCCGAAAGTGGCAAAGGCGAAGTTCGAGCGGACAAAGCCGCACGTAAACATCGGCACGATTGGTCACATCGACCATGGAAAGACCACGCTGACTGCTGCCATCACCAAGGTGCTGCACGATGCGTATCCAGACGTGAACCCATTCACGCCATTCGACCAAATTGATAAGGCTCCAGAAGAGCGTCAACGCGGTATCACCATCTCAATTGCACACGTTGAGTACCAGACTGAAGCACGTCACTATGCACACGTTGACTGTCCAGGTCACGCCGACTACATCAAGAACATGATTACCGGTGCTGCACAGATGGACGGCGCAATCCTTGTGGTTGCAGCTACTGACGGTCCAATGCCGCAGACCAAGGAACACGTTCTACTTGCTCGTCAGGTAGGTGTACCTGCAATCGTGGTAGCACTAAACAAGTGCGACATGGTTGATGACGAAGAACTAATCGAATTAGTTGAAATGGAAGTTCGTGAACTTCTATCTTCATACGAATTCCCTGGCGATGACATCCCAGTAGTTCGCGTTGCAGCATTCCCAGCACTTAATGGCGATGCAAAGTGGGCAGGTTCAATTCTTGAACTTATGAAGGCTGTTGACGATTACATCCCAACACCAGCTCGCGAAATCGACAAACCATTCCTAATGCCAGTTGAAGACGTATTCACAATTACTGGTCGTGGAACTGTAGTAACCGGTCGTATCGAACGTGGCATTATCAAGGTCAACGAAGAAATCGAAATCGTTGGTATTCGCCCAGACATTCAGAAGACCACTGTTACTGGTGTTGAAATGTTCCGTAAGTTACTTGACGAAGGTCAGGCTGGCGAAAACGTTGGTCTACTACTTCGCGGTACCAAGCGTGAAGACGTCGAACGTGGACAGGTACTTTGCCAACCAGGCACTGTAACTCCACACACTGAATTCGATGCAAACGTTTACATCCTTTCAAAGGATGAAGGTGGACGTCACACTCCATTCTTCGATAACTACCGTCCTCAGTTCTACTTCCGTACAACTGACGTGACCGGCGTAGTGAAGCTACCTAGCGGAACCGAAATGGTTATGCCTGGTGACAACACTGAAATGTCAGTAACCCTGATTCAGCCAGTTGCTATGGACGAAGGTTTGCGTTTCGCAATCCGCGAAGGTGGCCGCACTGTTGGCGCCGGTCGCGTAACCAAGATCAACAAGTAATTAATTACTTAGCGATTGAAGTAAAAACGTTTGGGAAGTGGTGGCCCGTAAAGGGCCACCACAACCTCAACAAAATTTATTGGCAGTAACGAAAAAGAGAAGGACGGTCAAGCCAAATGGCTGGACAAAAGATCCGTATCAGGCTCAAGGCCTATGATCACGAAGTCATTGATTCTTCGGCACGCAAGATTGTCGAAACAGTGACGCCTACCGGCGCAAAAGTTGCTGGACCTGTTCCCCTGCCAACTGAGAAGAACGTGTACTGCGTTATTCGTTCGCCGCACAAGTACAAAGACTCACGCGAGCACTTTGAAATGCGCACCCACAAGCGCCTAATCGACATCATCGACCCAACACCAAAGACAGTTGATTCGCTAATGCGTCTTGACTTACCTGCCGGTGTTGACATTGAGATCAAGCTCTAGGACGTAGTAGAAAATGGCTAACAATAAAAAGGGAATACTTGGCGAAAAGCTAGGTATGACCCAGGTATGGGACGAGAACAACCATGTTGTTCCAGTTACCGTGGTTAAGGCTGGTCCTTGTGTTGTGACACAAGTTCGTACCCCTGAAACTGATGGTTACAGCGCTGTTCAAATCGCGTTTGGACAAATTGATCCTCGTAAAGTTTCACAACCAATGCTTGGTCACTTCACCAAAGCTGGCGTAACTCCACGTCGTCATTTAGTTGAACTACGTTTCGACGATGTCGCAAACTACGAACTAGGTCAAGAACTTGGCGCTGACACTTTTGAACCAGGCGCAAACATTGACGTAACTGGCGTAACAAAAGGTAAAGGTTTCGCTGGAACTATGAAGCGTCACGGTTTCTCTGGTGTGAGTGCATCTCACGGTCAGCACCGTAACCATCGCAAGCCAGGTTCGATCGGTGCTTGTGCAACTCCAGGTCGCGTATTCAAAGGTTTACGCATGGCTGGACGCATGGGTGGCGTTTCAAAAACTATGCAAAACCTAAAAGTTCACTCCGTTGATACAGAAAAAGGTTTGATTTTAGTTAAGGGTGCAATCCCAGGTCCTACCGGCGCAGTTGTACTAATTCGCGATGCAGCAAAGGCGGCTAAGTAATTATGACTTCTGTAACAGTAAAAACTCCTGCTGGTAGCAGTGCTGGCACAGTTGAACTTCCAGCTGAAATTTTTGATGCGCAAGTTAACGTTGGCTTACTTCACCAGGTAGTAGTTGCTCAATTAGCTGCTGCTCGTCAAGGAACTCACCAGGCTAAGCGCCGTGGTGAAGTTAGCGGTTCAGGTAAGAAACCTTTCAAGCAGAAAGGTACCGGTCGCGCTCGTCAGGGTTCGATCCGTGCACCTCAGTACCGTGGTGGTGGCGTAGTGCATGGTCCAAAGCCACGCGATTACGAACAACGCACACCTAAGAAGATGAAGTCAGCAGCGCTTCGCGGTGCTCTTTCAGATCGTGCTCGTAGCGGAAACGTTCACGTACTAAGCGCGATTGTCGAAGGTGAAACACCTAACACCAAGAGTGCACTAGCGGCAATCAACTCAGTTTCAACTGCCAAAAACATTTTGGTTGTTGTAGATCGATCAGATTTAGTGAGTTGGATGAGCCTACGCAACGTTGAAGCAATTCACCTAGTTGCAGTAGATCAACTAAACACTTATGACGTACTTGTTAGCGACGATGTGATTTTCACAAAAGCTGCTATTGAAGTACTTGCAAATGGTCCAGCACGTGGCAAGTCTGCAAAGGCAGTTGCTAGTTCAGCAGAGGTTGATGCGTAATGAAAATTGCAGATCCACGCGACATTTTGATTGCACCAGTCATTTCTGAAAAGAGTTATGCACTGCTTGATCAAAATAAGTACACGTTCGTTGTTCGCCCAGATGCTAATAAGACTCAGGTCAAGTTAGCAGTCTCTGAAGTATTCGGAGTAAAAGTGACCAGCGTAAACATAATCAATCGTCGGGGTAAGCAAATGCGTACTCGTTTTGGTATTGGCAAGCGTGCTGATCAAAAGCGAGCCATCGTAACTGTTGCCCAAGGCGACCGTATCGACATCTTTGGTGGACCGGTTAGCTAACCGGGACGAATTAAGGACTAAGAAAAATGGGTATTCGTAAATACAAGCCGACAACACCGGGCCGTCGTGGCGCAAGTGTTGCCGACTTCGTAGAAATTACACGTTCGACTCCGGAAAAGTCATTGGTTCGTCCACTACCAAGTAATGGTGGACGTAATAATGCCGGTCGCGTAACAGCTCGTCACCAAGGTGGCGGACACAAGCGTGCTTACCGCGTAATCGATTTCCGTCGTAGCGATAAAGATGGTGTGCCAGCAAAAGTTGCGCACATTGAATATGATCCAAACCGTACTGCTCGGATTGCACTACTTCACTATGCAGATGGCGAAAAGCGTTACATCATTGCGCCAAACCGTTTACAACAAGGTGACCGTATTGAGACGGGCCCAAGTGCAGACATTAAGCCAGGTAATAACCTTCCGCTTCGCAACATTCCAGTAGGTACTGTTGTGCACGCAATTGAACTTCGCCCAGGTGGCGGAGCAAAGATTGCTCGAAGTGCCGGTTCAGGTGTGCAGTTAGTTGCTAAAGATGGTCCTTACGCACAGTTGCGTATGCCATCGGGTGAAATTCGTAACGTTGATGCTCGTTGCCGGGCCACTGTCGGTGAAGTTGGTAACGCAGAACAATCAAACATCAACTGGGGTAAAGCCGGCCGCATGCGCTGGAAGGGCAAGCGCCCAACCGTTCGTGGTGTTGCGATGAACCCAGTAGATCACCCACACGGTGGTGGCGAAGGTAAGACTTCAGGTGGTCGTAACCCAGTTAACCCAGCTGGTAAACCAGAAGGCCGCACTCGCAAAGCGAATAAAGCAAGCGATGCAATGATCGTCCGTCGTCGTAAGACCGGCAAGAAGCGCTAGGAGATATCGAAGTGCCACGCAGTCTTAAGAAAGGTCCATTTATCGATGGACATTTACAAAAGAAGGTCGATGACCAGAACGCAAAGGGAACCAAGAACGTAATCAAGACTTGGTCTCGCCGTTCAGTTATCTCACCATCAATGCTCGGCCATACATTGGCTGTTCATGATGGTCGCAAGCATGTCCCAGTTTTCGTAACTGAAGACATGGTTGGTCACAAGCTAGGTGAGTTCGCTCCAACACGTACCTTCAAGGGTCACGTCAAAGACGATCGCAAAGCAAAGCGCGCATAAGAAGTTTTAAGAAGTAGAAGAGCAAGGGGACAACAAGATGGCAGCCGTAGCAAGTAACTCGGCACGTGCGCAAGCACGTTTCGTTCGCGTTACGCCACAAAAGGCACGTCGCGTAATCGATTTGATTCGTGGTTTGCCGGCTAGCGATGCACAGGCACTGCTTCGTTTCGCACCTCAAGGGGTTAGTGAGCAGATTGGCAAAGTGCTAGATAGTGCAATTGCAAACGCCAGCAATAACTTCAACTTGGATCCTCGCACCCTTGTTGTTTCAGAGGCATACGTTGATGAAGGTCCAACAATGAAGCGTTTCCGTCCTCGTGCCCAAGGTCGCGCAAGCCAGATCTTGAAGCGCACATCACACATCACAGTTGTAGTCGAATCAGTCGACACCGACTCTAAGAAGAAGGGCTAATCCATGGGTCAGAAGATTAACCCTTACGGTTTCCGTCTAGGTATCACCACTGATTACCGGTCAAAGTGGTTCGCCGATTCAACAAAAAAAGGCGAGCGCTACCGCGACTATGTGACTGAAGATGTAAAGATTCGCAAGTTAATGACTGAAGGCATGGAACGTGCTGGTATTTCTCGTGTAGAAATCGAACGTACTCGTGATCGTGTTCGTGTTGATATTCACACTGCCCGTCCAGGCATTGTTATTGGTCGTCGCGGTCAAGAAGCAGATCAAATTCGCGGCAAGCTAGAAAAGTTAACTGGTAAGCAAGTCCAGTTAAACGTACTTGAAGTTAAGAACCCAGAAGCAGATGCACAATTAGTTGCTCAAGGTATTGCTGAACAGCTAGTTAGCCGTGTTTCATTCCGCCGTGCAATGAAAAAAGGTATTCAAAGCGCGCTTAAGTCAGGTGCTAAAGGTGTACGTGTTCAGGTTTCTGGCCGACTAGGCGGCGCAGAAATGAGCCGTACCGAGTTCTACCGCGAAGGCCGCGTTCCATTGCACACACTTCGTGCAGACATTGATTACGGTTTCTACGAAGCACACACCACATTTGGTCGCATTGGCGTCAAAGTTTGGATTTACAAAGGCGAAGCTTTAGGTAGTCGCACTGAGCGTGAACAGGCTGCAGCAACTGCACGCGCTGCTCGTCCAGCTCGCGCACCACGTGCTCCTCGTACAGAACAAGTTGAATCAACTCAAGCAGCGCCAGCACAAGACGCAGCTCCAGCTGAAGTAACGGAAGGTGCATAGAGATGTTAATTCCACGTCGTGTTAAACATCGCAAGCAGCATCACCCAGACCGTCATGGTCGCTCAAAGGGTGGTAACACTGTTGCATTCGGTCAGTGGGGTCTGCAGGCACTTGAACCTGCTTATGTAACTAACCGTCAGATTGAATCTGCTCGTATTGCGATGACTCGTCACATTCGTCGTGGTGGAAAAGTTTGGATCAACATTTATCCAGACCGTCCACTAACAAAGAAGCCTGCTGAAACTCGTATGGGTTCTGGTAAAGGTTCTCCTGAATGGTGGGTTGCAAACATCAAGCCAGGTCGCGTGCTGTTTGAAATCGCATTCCCTAACGAAAAAGTAGCTCATGAAGCTCTAACTCGCGCGATGCACAAGCTACCAATGAAGTGCCGCATTGTTGCACGAGAGGAAATCTAATGGCAACAACTACATCAGATTTGCGTGGCTTAGCTAACGATGAATTAGTTTCAAAGTTAGTCGAAGCTAAAGCAGAACTTTTCAACCTACGTTTCCAAGCTGCCACCGGACAGTTGGAATCTCACGGTCGCCTTCGTGCGGTACGTAAAGACATCGCACGTCTTTACACCGTAATGCGCGAGCGCGAACTAGGCATTACCCCGGTTGAAGGTGGTGCTGCATGAGTAAGACAGAACGTAACGATCGTAAAGTTCGTGAAGGTCTAGTAGTTAGCGACAAAATGGATAAGACCGTTGTTGTTGCTGTTGAAGATCGTTTTAAGCATCCGCTATACGGCAAAGTTGTTCGTCGCACCAGCAAGCTAAAGGCTCATGACGAACAAAATGCAGCCGGTATCGGTGACCGCGTTTTATTGATGGAAACTCGACCACTAAGTGCAACAAAGCGCTGGCGGGTAGTCGAAATCCTCGAGAAGGCTAAGTAAGGGTAGGGATCAAGAGTGATTCAACAAGAGTCGCGACTACGCGTCGCCGACAACACAGGTGCCAAAGAAATTTTGGTAATCCGTGTCCTCGGTGGTTCAGCTCGTCGCTATGCAGGTATCGGCGACATTGTCGTCGCTACAGTTAAAGACGCGATCCCTGGTGGCAACGTCAAGAAAGGCGACGTCGTAAAGGCCGTTGTCGTTCGCACTGTTAAAGAACGTCGTCGTCCAGACGGTTCTTACATTCGCTTTGACGAGAATGCTGCAGTAATCCTTAAGGCTGACGGCGAACCACGTGGAACTCGCATCTTTGGTCCAGTAGGTCGTGAACTTCGCGATAAGAAGTTTATGAAAATCATCTCGCTAGCTCCGGAGGTTTTGTAATGAAAATCAAGACTGGCGATGAAGTTTTAGTAATTGCAGGAAAAGATAAGGGTGTTAAAGGAACTGTTATTGCAGTTCTAGACGATGTCGACAAGGTGATTGTTGAGGGCGTTAATCGCATGAAGCGTCACGTTCGCAAAGAACAAACCACTCGTGGTGCAGTTGTTGGCGGAATCGAAACTGTCGAAGCTCCAATTCATGTTTCAAATGTTGCACTGATTGCAGATGGCAAAGCCACAAAAGTTGGCAAGCGTCGCGAGAAGGCAACTAAGAAGCGCGCTGATGGCACAACTTACGAAGGCACCCGCGGTGTTCGCGTTGCTCGTCGTTCTGGAAAGGACATTTAATGTCTACCGCAGTTAAAGAAATCCCACGCTTAAAGGCTCGTTACCGCAGTGAAATTGTTCCTGCACTACAGAGTGAATTTAAGTTTGCGAACGCAATGCAAGTTCCTGGGTTAACCAAGATTGTTGTAAACATGGGTGTTGGCGAAGCAGCTCGTGACTCAAAGCTAATCGAAGGTGCAATTCGCGATCTAACCGCGATTACTGGACAAAAGCCACAAGTTACAAAAGCCAAACTTTCTATTGCACAGTTCAAACTGCGTGAAGGAATGCCAATTGGTGCACACGTAACATTACGTGGCGACCGCATGTGGGAATTTCTAGATCGTCTGTTAACTCTCGCGCTGCCTCGCATTAGGGACTTCCGTGGATTATCAGCAAAGCAATTTGATGGTCGCGGTAACTACACTTTTGGGCTAACTGAACAAGTTATGTTCCACGAAATCAACCCAGACTCAGTTGATCGTCAACGTGGTATGGATATCACGCTGGTTACAACTGCAGCTAACGATGAAGAAGGCCGGGCGCTATTGCGGCTCCTCGGTTTTCCGTTCAAGGAGGCTTAAGAGATGGCAAAAACCTCCCTTAAGAACAAAGCAGCAAAAACCCCAAAGTTTAAGGTTCGCGGTTACACCCGCTGCCAACGTTGCGGTCGTCCACACGCGGTTTATCGCAAGTTCGGTTTGTGCCGAGTTTGTTTCCGTGAAATGGCCCACCGTGGCGAACTTCCAGGTATCACAAAGAGTTCCTGGTAACAACGACGACGTAGGTCCTACGGGATACCGCGACGAGAAAGGCGAAAAGCCAAAATGACAATGACCGATCCGATTGCAGACATGCTTACGCGTGTTCGCAATGCAAACTCGGCTCATCACGAGAGTGTTTCAATGCCACACTCCAAGATGAAAGAGCACATTGCTGAAATCCTCAAGCGTGAGGGTTACATTGCAGATTTCCAAGTCGCTGATGCAACTGTAGGAAAAACGCTAAACATCAGCCTTAAGTACGGGCCGAACCGTGAACGTTCCATCGCTGGAGTACGTCGCGTTTCGAAGCCAGGTTTACGTGTGTATGCAAAGAGCACCGCGCTACCTCGAGTACTTGGTGGATTAGGCGTAGCGATTATTTCTACATCAGCTGGCTTAATGACCGACAAACAGTGCGCACAGAAAGGCGTGGGTGGGGAAGTCCTCGCCTACGTTTGGTAGGGGTGCATCATGTCACGTATCGGTCGTTTACCAATTAGCATTCCTGCTGGCGTCGATGTCGCAATTGATGGTGCAGTTGTAACAGTTAAGGGACCTAAAGGTTCGCTTAATCACACTGTTGCATCCCCAATCACAGTGACAAAAGAAGATGCACAAGTTGTAGTTAGCCGTCCAGATGATGAGCGCGCATCACGTGCTTTACATGGCCTAACTCGCACTTTGATCGCCAACATGGTTAAGGGTGTAACTGAGGGTTACCAGAAGACACTGGAAATTTCAGGTACTGGTTACCGTGTGGCAGCTCAAGGTCAAGGTCTTGAGTTCGCACTTGGCTACAGCCACCCGATCAAAGTTGATGCTCCTGAAGGAATCACTTTCACAGTGGAAACCCCAACAAAGTTGCACGTTGCTGGAATCGATAAGCAAAAAGTTGGCGAAGTAGCTGCGAACCTGCGCAAACTGCGCAAGCCCGATCCATACAAGGCAAAGGGTGTCCGTTATTCCGACGAAGTTATCCGTCGCAAGGCTGGAAAGGCTGGCAAGAAGTAATCATGTCTGTCATAGCCAAATTAGGTTCAGGTAATAAGAAAGCTATTGCCCGCAAACGTCGTCATTCACGCGTGCGCAAAAAGATGACTGGCACTTCAGCGCGTCCACGTTTAGTCGTGACCCGCTCTGCTCGCCACATCATGGTTCAGATTGTTGATGACACAGTCGGTAAGACTCTTGCCGCTGCATCATCAATGGAAAAAGAACTTAAGAGTGCATCCGGAGATAAGTCCGCTAAGTCTCGCGAAGTTGGCAAGCTCTTAGCATCACGCGCAAAGGCAGCTGGGGTTTCCGCAGTTGTATTTGATCGCGGTGGCAATAAGTATCACGGCCGTATTGCGGCCCTGGCAGATGGCGCCCGTGAGGGCGGCCTCGAGTTCTAGAGGGAAGCGAAATGGCTGTAAATAATCGTGAAGGACGCGAAGGTAACGACCGTCGCGAACGCCGTAATGATGATCGCCGGGGACAAAACACTGGCGAAAAGAGTGCGTTTGTTGAGCGTGTTGTAACTATCAACCGCGTTTCAAAGGTAGTCAAGGGTGGTCGTCGCTTTAGCTTCACCGCACTTGTAGTTGTTGGCGATGGCGATGGCAAAGTCGGCATCGGTTACGGCAAGGCAAAAGAAGTTCCTGCTGCAATAGCTAAAGGTGTCGAAGAAGCAAAGAAGAATTTCTTCAATGTGCCGCGCATCCAAAGCACAATCCCTCATCCAGTACAAGGTGAAGCTGCTGCAGGTGTAGTTATGCTGCGTCCAGCAACTGCTGGTACTGGAGTTATCGCTGGTGGTGCTGTGCGTGCAGTACTTGAATGTGCTGGAATCCATGACGTATTAAGTAAGTCGCTTGGGTCAGATAACGCAATCAATATTGTTCATGCAACTGTTGCAGCATTAAAAATGTTGGAACGTCCAGAACAGGTTGCTAAGCGTCGTGGTCTAGCTGTAGATCAAGTAACTCCACCTGCACTTCTCAAAGCAACTGCAGAAAAGGTTGGTCACTAATGGCAAAGCTAAAAGTAACCCAATTGAAGTCTGGAATTGGCGGCAAGCAAAACCAACGCGAAACCCTTCGTGCTCTTGGTTTGAAGCGAATCGGCGACTCAGTTGTAAAAGAAGATCGTCCAGAGTTTCGTGGCATGGTTAACACCGTTCGTCACTTAGTTAGTGTCGAGGAGGTTAAGTAACCATGACGCTTAAAGTTCATCACTTACGTCCAAACCCAGGTTCAAAAACCGCAAAGACTCGTGTGGGTCGCGGTGAAGGTTCTAAGGGTAAGACTGCAGGTCGCGGTACGAAGGGTACGAAAGCTCGTTACCAAGTTCCGGAACGTTTCGAAGGTGGTCAAATGCCACTTCACATGCGCACCCCGAAACTTAAAGGTTTCAAGAATGCCTTCCGTACTGAATACCAAGCAGTAAACGTTTCAACGATTAATGCTCTTTTCCCTAAGGGTGGCGCAGTATCAGTTGCTGATCTAGTTAAGGCTGGCGCAGTTCGTAAAGGCGAGCTAGTAAAAGTTCTTGGCCAAGGCGAAATTTCAGTTGCAGTTCAGGTAAGTGCTCATGCATTTTCTGAATCAGCCAAGACAAAAATCGCTGCAGCCGGTGGCTCAGTTAACCAGATCTAAGTCTTAATTACTAAAAAAGTCTCTTAGTAATTAAGCCAGGAGGAAAACAGTGTTAAGTGCATTTGCGGCAGCATTCCGTACTCCGGACTTGCGCAAAAAAATTCTGTTTACGCTTGGCATTATTACTATCTTCCGTTTGGGTTCCGTAGTTCCAACTCCAGGAGTGGACTACGGATCCATTCAGACATGTATTGCCCTTGTTCAAGACAACAGTATTTATGGGCTAATCAACTTATTTAGTGGTGGCGCATTACTTCAGTTATCAATTTTTGCTTTAGGTATCATGCCTTACATCACAGCAAGCATCATTATTCAGTTGCTTACAGTTGTTATTCCACGCCTTGAAATGCTTAAAAAAGAAGGTCAATCGGGAACGGCAAAAATTACTCAGTACACCCGTTATTTAACTATCGGTCTAGCCGTACTTCAGTCAACAACAATTTTGACTTTAGCTCGCACCCCAGGACAGTTGTTCCAGGGTTGTAACGAGCAATTGATTCCAGATCAATCAATTCAAGTCTTGCTAACCATGGTTATCGTTATGACTGCTGGAACTTCGATCATTATGTGGTTGGGTGAACTTGTAACAGATCGCGGTGTTGGTAACGGAATGTCAATCCTTATTTTCACCTCGATTATTTCGACTTTCCCAGGTCAGCTGGCTTCAATTTTCCGCATCGATGGCTCATTAAAATTCATCATCACACTGTTAATTGGTTTAGTAACCATCGCAGGTGTTGTTTTCGTTGAACAAGCACAACGACGTATTCCAGTTCAATACGCCAAGAGAATGGTTGGACGACGTTCTTATGGCGGTACTTCAACTTATTTACCGATCAAGGTAAACCAATCTGGCGTTATTCCAGTTATTTTCGCCTCATCACTTTTGTACGTACCGCTACTGATCGTGCAGTTATCTGGTTCACAGTCCAGTTGGGCACAATGGTTGGCCACAAACTTTAATTCAGGTCGACCGCTTTATTTAGTCACCAACTTTTTATTGATTTTGTTCTTTGCCTACTTCTACATTTCAATTACTTTCAACCCAGTTGATGTGGCTGATGATATGAAGAAGTACGGCGGATTTATTCCAGGTATTCGAGCAGGTAAACCAACTTCAGATTATTTGGCTTACGTCATTAATCGAATTAATTTCCCAGGCGCCCTTTACCTAGCCCTAATTGCCACAATTCCATACATTGCATTTGCCTTACTTGGCGTTGGTCATCGGTTTATTTTTGGTGGCACCAGCTTGCTGATCATGGTTGGCGTTGGCTTAGACACGGTCAAACAAATTGAAAGCCAACTTCAACAGCGTAATTATGAAGGTTTCTTAAAGTAATGCGTTTGCTGATCATGGGACCTCCCGGAGCCGGCAAAGGAACCCAAGCAGAATTTATTGCACGTGAATTTGGTATCCCACACGTTTCAACGGGTGATTTATTCCGCGCAAATCTTGCTCAAGGAACGGCACTGGGCCAAGAAGCCAAAAAATACATGGATGCTGGTGAATATGTTCCAGATTCAGTAACCAATGGAATGGTGCGAGATCGACTAAAACAATCTGATGCGCAATCAGGATTTTTACTCGATGGATATCCGCGCACTGTCGCCCAAGTTGGCGAACTCGATGGCATGTTAGCTGGCAAAACACTTAATAAAGTAATTGTGCTTACTGCTGATACAAATGAAATTGTTGGACGGTTATTAAAGCGAGCACAAGAACAAGGACGTGCTGACGACACTGAAGAAGTTATTCGGCGCAGACTTGAAGTTTATGAAGAGCAAACTGCTCCACTAATTGATTTATACAAAAGCCGTGGATTAATTGTGCAAGTAAACGGTTTAGGCGCAGTCGAAGAAGTGACGCAGCGCATCATGCAGGCAATCTCAGCTTAGTTTTATTTATAAATGATTTTTGGTCGAAAAGAAAAGTTTGAAATAAAAACTTTTGAACAATTTTTAAAAATGCGCAAAGCAGGTTTAGTCGTTGCTGATACATTGTCGCGTATTGCAAAAGAAGCCGGTCCTGGTGTCACGACCGCAGACTTAGACCGAATTGCTCGCGAAGAGTTACATAGGTTCGGTGCAACTCCGTCATTTCTTGGATACCACGGTTATCCAGCAGTTATTTGTTCATCGGTAAATGATGAAGTTGTGCATGCGATTCCTAATGAACGTCCATTAAAAGATGGCGATATTTTGTCGGTTGACTTCGGGGCAATTGTTGACGGTTGGCATGGCGATAGTGCAATCACAATTGAAATTGGAGCTAAAGTTCCTGCGCAAACTAAATTAAGTGAAGTAACTTGCAGCGCGATGTGGGCGGGAATAGCTAAAGCACAAGCTGACAAATATCTAACTGATATCAGTCATGCAGTCGAAACAACGATTAGATCTGCCGGCAATTATGGAATTCTCGAGGAATACACCGGCCATGGCATCGGGACAAAAATGCACATGGAACCTTCGGTGCCAAACTACGGAATGCCAGGCCAAGGCCCACAACTTCAGGTCGGGATGGCCTTAGCAATTGAACCCATGGTCACATTAGGCGATCGATATGTTCATACGCTGGGCGATAACTGGACAGTCGTTACCGATGATGGTTCAAGAGCAAGCCATTGGGAACACACAGTTGCGATCACCGAAGAAGGTCCGTGGGTGCTAACTGCACACGATGGTGGCGCACAATATTTTGCTGCCAATGGGATTTCTAGCCCAGCCGACCGACTTTCTTGACAGTATTTATAAGGAATTTTCTAGCGTTCTCAACGATCTTTTTGACCACGATGAAAACCCTTATTTCAATGGGTCCGCTCTGAGCGGATTTCATGTTTTGGTGGGTTTTGCCGTAACATCGTGCTTCGGCCCAGTTACTAAAAAGTAATTGGCCAAATCCATGGGAGTACAAAAACTATATGGCCAAAAAAGACGGCGCCATCGAATTAGAAGGCACCATCACTGAAGCACTACCGAATGCAATGTTCCGCGTAGAGCTTGAGAACGGACATAAAGTTCTTGCACATATTTCAGGAAAGATGCGCATGCACTACATTCGCATTCTTCCGGATGACAAAGTTGTTGTGGAGTTATCTCCATACGACTTAACTCGTGGACGAATTGTTTACCGTTACAAGTGATCAGGAACTAAAAATGAAGGTTAATCCCTCCGTTAAACCAATGTGCGACAAGTGCAAAGTCATTCGTCGTCACGGTGTAGTTATGGTCATTTGCGAAAACCCTCGTCACAAACAACGTCAGGGATAGTAAACAAGCAATAAGGCGATCACCCGATCCCGAACTTTACGCGTGCGTGAAGACGGAACGACACCTCCAGGTGAGTAAAGGCTGGAGACCTTGTCAGGCGGCAAGGAATGGTGAACGCGTGAGACCTTTACCAAGAACAGAAATGAGTAACGCCTGATGGCACGCCTTGTTGGTGTTGACCTCCCACGCGAAAAGCGTCTAGAGATCGCACTTACCTACATCTATGGCATTGGCCGTACGCGAGCAGATGAAATTCTGAATGCAACCGGTATCAGCCCAGATCTTCGAGTCAAGGACCTAACGGACGAACAATTAGTTCCGTTGCGCGAATACATCGAAGCCAACTTCAAAATTGAAGGTGACCTTCGTCGCGAGGTACAAGCCGATATTCGACGCAAGGTTGAAATCGGTTCTTACCAAGGTATCCGTCATCGTCGTGGATTACCTGTCCGTGGACAGCGCACCCACACCAATGCCCGTACCCGTAAAGGTCCAAAGAAGACCGTGGCCGGAAAGAAGAAAGTGGCTAAGTAAAGCCACCAAGCTTCTTCCCAAATTATTAGAAAAAGGAATTCAATGCCTCCAAAGAAAGCTACCGCTGCGGGTGCTAAAAAAATCCGTCGCAAAGAAAAAAAGAATGTTGCTGTAGGCCAGGCTTACATCAAGAGCACATTCAACAACACAATTGTTTCGATTACCGATCCAACTGGCGCAGTGATCTCATGGTCATCTTCAGGCCAGGTTGGCTTCAAAGGTAGTCGCAAGAGCACACCATTCGCAGCACAGCAAGCAGCAGAAGATGCAGCTAAGCGTGCAATCGAACACGGTATGCGCAAAGTAGACGTGTTTGTTAAAGGCCCAGGTTCAGGTCGCGAAACTGCGATCCGCTCACTGCAGGCAAGTGGTCTAGAAGTTGGAACTATCCAAGATATGACCCCAGTCCCACACAATGGCTGCCGCCCACCGAAGCGCCGCCGCGTTTAATTGAAGAAGTAATAGGAGATTAAATAATGGCTCGTTATACCGGTGCTGACTGCAAGCGTTGCCGTCGCGAAAAAACCAAATTATTCCTCAAGGGTTCAAAGTGTGATTCACCGAAGTGTCCAATGGAAAGTCGTCCTTACCCTCCAGGCCAACACGGTCGTGGTCGGGCAAAGGAATCTGAATACTTACTCCAGAAACGCGAAAAGCAAAAAGCTGCTCGAATTTACGGTGTATTAGAAAAGCAATTCCGTGGCTACTACGAAGAAGCTAGCCGTAAGCACGGTAAAACTGGTGAAAACTTACTTCGCATTCTTGAATCACGCCTAGACAACGTCGTCTACCGTGCTGGATTTGCGAAAAGCCGCGACATGGCTCGCCAGGTAGTTCGTCACGGTCACATCTTGGTTAACGGCACAAAGGTAGACATTCCGTCATACCGAGTAAGCCCTAATGATGTGATTGAAGTTCGCAAAGCATCTCTTGAACTAACTCCGTTCCAGGTTGCTTATGCCGAAATTGGCGAACGTACAGTCCCAGGTTGGCTAGAAGTAATTCCAGCTGGCATGCGCATTTTGGTCCACTCACTTCCTGCCCGTGAAGCAATTGATACACAGGTCCAGGAACAGTTGATCGTCGAACTTTACAACAAGTAAACATCCCCACAAACTGCGACTTCAAATAGTGGTTGTCGCTGGAAGGAAGAAAAAGTGCTGATCTCAGTACGTCCAACACTCTCGGAAGAAGTTATTTCCGAAACCCGTTCACGCTTTGTGCTTGCACCATTGGAGCCAGGCTTTGGATACACATTAGGTAACTCACTACGTCGCACCCTGCTTTCATCTATCCCAGGTGCAGCAGTAACAAGCGTCAAGATTGAAGGAGTTCTTCATGAATTCACCACAATCGAAGGCGTTCGTGAAGATGTAACTGAATTCATTCTTAACTTGAAAAACCTTGTGGTTTCTTCACAGTTCGATGAACCAGTTGTTATGTACCTACGTAAACAAGGCGCAGGGCCAGTAACTGCTGCTGACATTCAACCGCCAGCAGGAGTTGAAATTTACAACCCAGATTTATATCTAGCTACCTTGACTGACAAGGGCAAGTTAGACATGGAACTAGTTGTTGAACAAGGTCGTGGATATATTTCGGCTGCTAACAACAAAGCAAGCGGAGGCGAAATCGGCCGCATCCCAGTTGATTCAATTTACTCGCCAGTACTTAAGGTGACTTACAAAGTTGAAGCAACTCGTGTGGAACAGCGCACTGACTTTGACTCACTAGTTCTAGATGTTGAAACTAAGGGTTCAATTGCACCTCGCGATGCAGTTGCCTCTGCTGGTTCGACACTTGTTGAATTATTCGGTCTAGCTCGTGAACTCAACGTTGATGCTGAAGGTATTGAAATTGGCCCATCAGTAACTGACCAGTTCGCTGCTGAACAACTAAACATGCCAGTTGAAGCACTAGATTTAACAGTTCGTTCATACAACTGCCTAAAGCGTGAAGGTATTCACACTGTTGGTGAATTGATTTCACGTTCAGAAGCAGATCTAATGGACATTCGTAATTTCGGCGCTAAGTCAATCGATGAAGTTAAAGACAAATTAGCTTCTATGGGTATTGCGCTTAAGGACAGCCCTCCGGGATTTGATCCAAGTCAGTACGCAAGTGCCTACGACGATGATTATGACGAAGAAGAAGATATCTTCAAGGCTGCTGGCGAAGAAGCTGGTAGTGAAGAATCTGACGACGACCAGAGTTTTGCTGAGGATGAGCAACTTTAATTAGTTGCCCATCTGTCGGTAAAGAGAATTGACAGGAGAAAAAGATGCCAAGACCAGCTAAAGGCGCACGCATGGGTGGAAGCCCTGCGCATGAGCGTTTAATTTTGGCAAACCTTGCAACTGCGTTATTCGAACATGGTCGCATCACAACTACCGAAGCTCGCGCTAAGCGTCTTCGTCCAGTTGCCGAGCGTTTGGTCACAATTGCTAAAAAAGGTGACTTAGCAGCTCGTCGTCGCGTACTGACTGTCATTCGGGATAAAGGTGTGGTGCACACACTTTTCACCGAAATCGGTCCACGTTTCGAACATCGCCAAGGTGGCTACACCCGCATTATCAAGATTGGTCCGCGTAAAGGTGACAATGCTCCAATGGCAGTCATCGAACTAGTGGAACCACTTGCTGAAGCTGTTGTTCGTGAGGCAACTGCCGCAACCAAGAAGGCCGCTGCAACTGCACCAGTTGCAGCAGTCGAAGAAGTTGTTGCACCAGAAGCTGTAGAAACTCCAGAAGAAGTTGCCGCTGCCGAAGAGGTAGAAGCAATTGAAGCTGAAGTAGAACAAAGCGATTCTGAAGAATCAGTTGAAGCAACCGAAGATAGTGAATCTGAAAAGTAAAAACTTTTAGATCAAAATGAACAAACCCCTCGTCACAAATGTGCCCGAGGGGTTTGTTCGTATTCGGGGAGAAGTTGCATACGATGGGAAGAATTTTTCTGGCTGGGGTATGCAACCTGATCAACGAACGGTGCAAGGTTCAATAGAAGAAGCATTTAGCCAAATTATCGGCGGACCAAGAACTATAGTTCAGTGCGCAGGTCGCACAGATGCTGGTGTACACGCCACCGGACAAGTTATGCATCTAGATGTGCCAATTATGTGGCAAGACCGATTGGCTGACTTAGCTTACAAAGTCAATGCCATCTTGGATGAAGATGTAGTCATTAAAGCACTGCTTAATACAGATCAGAATTTTGATGCAAGATTTGCCGCACTTTCACGTAGTTACACCTATTTCATCAAAGAGGGATTGCGTGATCCCTTAACTCGTGAACGGGTTTATCAACATAAACGCCAACTAGATGTCGATGCCATGAATGAAGCCAGCCAAGTACTTATTGGATTGCATGATTTTTCAGCCTTTTGTAAGAAAACTGACTATGGAACTTCAATAAGAAATTTGCAGAAGTTTAGTTGGACGAGAACTAGCGACGACCTTATTCGGGTTGATATAACTTCTGATGCATTTTGTTATTCAATGGTTCGCGCATTAGTCGGCGCCCTAATATCAGTGGGCGAAGGTAAGCGAACTAAAGATTGGTTAGCCCAGTACTTGGCTAGTGGGCAGCGAGACTTTGGTGTCTTTATGGCTCCAGCACATCCATTGACTTTGGTGCACGTCGAATATCCGCCAGAGTCTGAATATGCCAGCAGGATTGAAAAAACCTTGAAATCACGGTTCGACGATTCAGGTATTGGCCAAGATGTTGATCGGGACTAAGAAAACTCACGGTTTTTAACCCTTAGACTGGGCAAAACCCCCAAATGGGTGGGTTTTTACCCAGAATCGATTTTGACCACAAAGCCATATGACGGGTATCTTTGGAAGTCGCAACGCTTTAAAAATAAGCAAAATGCGACCCGATACTTAAAACCACTAGGTAATAAAGAAGGCTAACTGTGCGCACGTTTACTCCAAAGTCAGGCGAGATTACTCGTGAATGGCATGTCATCGATGCAACTGATGTTGTATTAGGACGCCTTGCTGTACAGGTTGCAACCTTACTTCGTGGAAAGCACAAGCCAATCTTTGCTTCGCACGTAGATACTGGCGACTTCGTTATCGTAATTAATGCAGACAAAGTGGCACTAACTGGTTCAAAGCGCGAAAACAAAATTGACTACCGCCACTCAGGATTTCCAGGCGGCTTACGCGCAACAAACTACGCCGAATTACTTGAAACTAATCCTCGTCGCGCGATTGAAAAAGCTGTTAAGGGAATGCTTCCGCACAACAAGCTAAGCGATCAACAGATTGGCAAGCTAAAAGTTTATGCCGGTGAATCACACCCACACACTGCGCAGAATCCAAAACCATTTGTAATTTCACAGGTCGCTCAGTAAGCGCCATAGAAAGATTTAGAAAAGGAAACTAGGCGACATGACACAAGTAAACGACATGGATCTAATCGACGACATCGACGGTGTTGAAGAAGAATTAACTGAATACACCTCTGAGACACCTGCAGCTGCTCCACGCGAACCACGTAAGGCTCCTAATAAAAATGGAGGCGGTACTGGACGTCGTAAAGAAGCTGTAGCTCGCGTTCGCTTAGTTCCAGGTTCAGGTCGTTGGGTGATCAATGGTCGTACTTTAGAAAACTATTTCCCGAACAAAGTTCATCAACAATTAGTTAACGAACCATTCAAAGTACTTAACTTTGAAGGCGCTTACGATGTGATCGCTCGTATCAACGGTGGCGGAATTTCTGGCCAGGCAGGCGCATTACGTTTAGGCGTTGCTCGTTGTCTAAATGAAATTGATGTTGAAGGTAATCGCCCAGATCTAAAGAAGGCTGGATTACTAACACGTGATGCTCGCGTAATTGAACGTAAGAAGTACGGTCTAAAGAAAGCACGCAAGGCTTCACAGTACTCAAAGCGTTAAGCAAATGTCGGATCGCCTTTTTGGCACCGATGGCGTTCGTGGCTTAGCGAACGGCTTACTTACTGCGCAACTAGCAACTTCACTTGGCGTTGCCGCCGCTCAAGTGTTAGCAAAACGTGGGCAGTTAGCAACACATAATTCACATCGACCATTTGCAATCGTTGGTCGAGATCCACGAATCAGTGGCGAATTTTTGCAAGCAGCAATCTCAGCAGGTTTAGCTAGCGCCGGAGTAGATGTAGTCGATGTTGGTGTCGTACCAACTCCAGCAGTTGCTTATTTAACCGATCAAACGGGCGCTGATCTTGGCGTCATGATTTCAGCTAGCCACAATGCCATGCCTGATAACGGCATTAAGTTTTTTGCCAAAGGTGGACAAAAACTAGCTGATGATGTCGAGGACGACATCGAAAATCAACTTTCTACGTCAAATGATTTGCCGACCGGAAGCAGTGTTGGCAGTATTCGCCAAGATCATGAACTTGTCGAAAAGTACATTGATCATCTATTAAGCAGTATCGATCAGTCTCTGACGGGGTTAAAAGTTGTCATTGACGCTGCAAATGGCTCAGCTTCGTTAGTTGGCCCCGAAACTTTACGACGAGCCGGTGTCCAAGTAATCAGTATTCACTGCGAACCTAACGGCCTAAACATAAATGACAATTGTGGCTCTACTCATATGGAAGACCTATTTGCAGCGGTAGCAGAACATGGAGCGGATATTGGTATTGCGCATGATGGTGACGCAGATCGATTTTTAGCAGTTGCTGAAGATGGTTCATTTGTTGACGGTGATCAAATACTGGCAATTCTAGCCAGTGGCCGTAAAGCAAAAAATAAATTAGTTGGAAATACAGTCGTTGCTACCGTGATGTCTAATTTGGGTTTCAACTTGGCAATGCGCAAACTTGAAATAAATGTTGTGGCGACAGCGGTTGGGGATCGTTATGTTCTCGAAGCAATGCGGGATAACGGATTTACAATTGGTGGCGAACAAAGTGGGCATGTGATCCTGAGCGAGTATGCCTCAACAGGTGACGGAATTTTGACCGCCTTACATGTCTTAAGCGAAATGAAGCGAACCGGTAAACCACTAAGCGAGTTGGCTGGGATAGTTACTCGGCTTCCTCAGGTACTAGTGAATGTCAAGAATGTAGACAAACTTAAAGTTTCAAATTCTCAACTACTAAGTGCAGTAAAAGATGCTGAAACTGAATTGGGTGAAACTGGTCGCGTGTTACTTAGACCTAGTGGAACTGAGCCGTTAATTCGCGTGATGGTTGAAGCCGCAACAGAAGAGCAAGCACAAACTATTGCGCAAAGACTTGCTTCAGTAGTTCAAGAAACTTGCAGTCTTTAGGTAAATCAAATTCAAAGTCGGCAAGGGCTAGACTGTAATTTATGTGCGGAATCGTCGGATATGTTGGCCCGCAACAAGCTTTAACTGTAGTAATTGAAGGTTTGCGTCGTCTCGAATATCGAGGCTATGACTCTGCAGGTGTAGCAGTAGTTGCTGATGGCAAGATCGAATCGCGCAAGAAAGCTGGAAAGCTAGCGAACCTCGAATCAGATATTGCAGCCAATCCAATTTCAAAATCTTCAACTGGAATAGGTCATACTCGCTGGGCTACGCATGGAGCACCAAACGATGTAAATGCGCATCCGCATTTAAGTGAAGATGGCTCAATCGCAATCATTCATAACGGAATTATCGAAAATTTTGCTTCACTGCGAGACAAGTTAGTTGCCGAAGGCGTTACATTGCGCAGCCAAACTGACTCTGAAGTAGTTGCACATTTGCTTGCCAAGCAAGTTCGTACGACGCCAAGTCTTGGTGATGCTTTGCGTGAGGTGTGCCAGTCCTTAACTGGCGCCTTTACGCTAGTTGCTGTTCACGCAGATAATCCCAATTTGGTTGTGGCAGCCAGAAGAAATTCACCTTTGGTAGTTGGCCGTGGCGATGGTGAGAACTTTTTAGCCTCAGACGTGTCCGCTTTTATTGCTCATACCCGAAACGCAATTGAGCTTGGTCAAGACCAAGTGGTTGAGATTACGCCTCAATCAATAAAGGTAACTGATTTTCACGGTAAACCTGTTGACGTAGTCGAGTACGAAGTGACTTGGGATGCATCTGCGGCTGAAAAAGGTGGCTATGACCTTTTCATGCTTAAAGAAATTGCTGAGCAGCCAAAGGCAGTGGCAGATACTTTACTTGGCCGAATTGATTTAACTGGAAAAGTTACTTTGCCAGATCTGACTTTGAGTGCTGAGTACCTAAAAAGCATTGACAAAATAATCATCACAGCCTGCGGCACTGCCTACCATTCTGGATTAATCGCCAAGTATGCAATTGAGCATTGGACTCGAGTTCCAGTAGAAGTTGAGCTAGCCAGCGAGTTTAGATATCGCGATCCTATCTTGACGGCGAAAACGTTAGTCGTTGCGATTAGTCAGTCTGGTGAAACCATGGACACGCTTATGGCAATGCGATATGCCAGAGAACAAGGTGCCAAAGTTCTAGCCGTTTGTAATACCAATGGATCAACAATTCCTCGGGAGAGCGATGCAGTTATTTACACGCATGCTGGTCCTGAAATTGCCGTGGCGTCCACAAAAGCTTTCTTAACTCAAATCGTGGCACTTTATTTATTTGCAATGTATCTAGCTCAAACTAGGGGCACCGGATTTGGTGAGGCAGCAAATGAAATTGCACTTGAACTGGCCAGCATGCCAAACAAGATTGACTTAGTACTAGATACCGCTCAAGGTGTTAAGCGCATCGCTGAAGAAATAAATCAAGCAAATTCGATATTGTTCTTAGGCCGGAGCGTTGGTTTTCCAGTAGCACTTGAAGGTGCACTAAAACTAAAAGAGTTGGCTTACATGCATGCTGAGGGCTTTGCAGCAGGTGAACTTAAACATGGACCTATCGCATTAATCGAAGATGGACTTCCAATATTTATTGTGGTTCCGCCAGTTGAAGATGAATTGCACGACAAGATAGTTTCAAATATTCAAGAAGTTCGCGCCCGTGGGGCAAAAACCATTGTGCTTGCCGAAGAAGGCGATGAGTCAATTAATGAATTCGCCGATCACATCATGCGCTTACCTAAATGCCCATCTTTAATGCAGCCACTTTTAGCAACTGTTCCATTACAAATTTTCAGTTGTGAGATGGCGACTGTAAAAGGCTATGACGTAGATCAGCCACGAAATCTCGCCAAGAGCGTTACTGTCGAATAATTTGCCAGTTAAAAATTGGCTAAATTTCGCAATTCACTACTTTCAGGGCAAAGTTAATACATGGCAATCATCGGTATCGGGGTAGACGTAGTAGACCTTGCCCGATTTTCTGATGTTATAGACCGTACGCCAGGAATCATTGATCGACTTTTTACCAAGGCTGAACAGCAAAGTGCACAAGGCCACGAACTTCCTTTGCAATCTCTAGCAGGCAGATTTGCAGTTAAAGAGGCGGTAGCCAAAGCTCTTAAGGCACCCGCCGGTATGCATTTTCATGACTGTGAAGTTAGTAACGGTGGTGCACCGGTTGTGAAGATAACTGGCACTGTTAAGTCTGTTGCAGATGACTTGGGCGTAACAAACTGGCATATTTCAATTAGCCACGATGGCCCAGTTGCTATTGCGTACGTAATTGCTGAGAAAGTGTAACTAGATGACACAACATCATGTGATAGCCGATATCGATCTTGGCAAACTTTCAAAAAATGTCGAAATTCTAAAACATCAGGTTAATGGTGCTGCGCTTATGGCTGTTGTAAAAGCTAACGCGTACGGACATGGCTTGATTCAAAGTGCTCAAGCCGCAAAACGTGGCGGTGCTGACTGGCTAGCAACTGCGTTATTGAGTGAATCAATTGAATTGAGAGACGCTGGGGTAAGTGGACCGATACTTTGTTGGCTAAATACTCCAGATGACGAATTTGCCCAGTGTGTTGCCAAAGACATCGATTTAGGCGTTAATTCTGTTGAAACGCTCAACTCAATTTCGGCTGCTGCCAAGACTGTTGGAAAAACAGCAAGAGTACATGTCAAAGTTGATACAGGTCTTGGTCGAAATGGTGTGACCTTAAATGATTTACCAGATTTAATTAGCGCATTAAAAAGCGCGCAAAATCAGGGCAATGTAAATGTAGTTGGGGTAATGTCACATTTTGCATACGCAGATGAACCAAGTAATTCAACTATTGGTGAACAAATTTCAAATTTCAAAATAGCTGTAGATGCTTTAACAGATGCAAATTTTGAATTAGCGGTTAAGCATCTTTCAAATTCTGCCGCGACTTTAGGCTTGCCACACACTTATTACAACTTAGTTCGACCGGGTGTAGCAATTTACGGAATATCACCTGGACCTGAAGTCGGTGAAGCGCCACAACATGGTTTACAGCCAGTAATGAGACTTCGGGCACCAATAGTTTTACTAAAGCGAGTTCCAGCAGGTACTGGTGTTTCTTATGCCCACCAGTACCACACGACAACTGAAACAACGCTCGCGTTAATTCCAGCAGGCTATGCTGATGGAATTCCACGGAGTGCTTCAAATAAAGGACCAATTCAAATTTCTGGCAAACGTTTTAAAGTTGCTGGCCGAGTTTGTATGGACCAATTTGTCGTCGACATTGGCGATACTGAAGCCAAATTAGGTGATTACGCAGTTCTTTTTGGTGATCCAGCAGATGGCGAACCAGGTTTAAACGAATGGGCTCAAGCTGCAGACACAATCAATTATGAAATAGTCACGCGAATTGGTCCTCGGGTACATCGCAATTATTTAAACGGGTAGCAAATTGGAATTTACTATTTCCGATGCCAGTCAAATGCATGATTTTGGTTTTGCGCTTGGCAAGCAATTACGTGCCGGTGATTTTGTCGTTTTATCTGGGCAGTTAGGTGCTGGCAAAACAACATTTACCCAAGGGCTTGCCGCAGGGTTGAATGTTTTGGGATCAGTGACAAGTCCGACTTTTGTTATTTCAAGAATTCATAAATCAGCTGGTAGTGGTCCAAATTTGGTTCATGTAGATGCATACCGTCTAAATAGTCCAGATCAATTAATGGACCTGGACTTAACCGATCAGGAAAACAGCGTTGTTGTTATTGAATGGGGTACACCCTACATTTCGGCACTCACTGAAGACTGGCTGGCAATCGACATAAGCAGAGAATCGCTGATCGATAGCGTTGATCCAGCGGCTGGCAGTAGGAAAGTTTTAGTTAGTGCCTTTGGAGATAGATGGCGTAACTTGGATTTAGCGAGTCTGCAATGAAAGTTCTTGCTATCGATACTTCGGTAGGTGTTTCGGTTGCCATTCTTGACGATAAAAATGTTTTGGCGCAATTCACAGATGGCGCCCACGGTATTCAAGGAGAGCTCACTGCTGCCAAGATTTCTCAATTGATGGCACAAACTTCTTTGTCACCAAATCAAATAGAGACAGTTGTCGTTGGTGTTGGCCCTGGGCCATTTACCGGGCTACGAGTTGGATTGGCGACTGCTCAAGCATTTTCATTCGCCCTAGAAATTCCGATTTTTGGAATCTGCTCTTTAGATGCAGTCGCGTTTGAATACGGCAAACCTTGTGTTGTAGTAACAGACGCTAGGCGTAAAGAACTTTATTGGGCCAAATATAAAAAGAACAGAATTACTGGACCTGAGGTAGCTAAGCCAGAACAGTTAGCTGAATCACATTTGGACTGCACATTTGTTGGGCCGGCGGTAAATCTTTATCCAGAATTTATTACCGGTGAACCAGTTGCACTGACTGCAGGAGCATTAGGCCAACTTTATGCGCAAGGGCAAGCACAACTTCTGCCGGTAACTCCTATGTATTTGCGCAAACCAGATGCTCAAGAATCAACTTCACGAAAGTCAGTTTTGTGATGCAGATTCGAGACATGAAAAGTAATGATTTAGCAAAAGTTTTAGAAATTGAACAAACACTCTTTCCAACTGATGCATGGACTAAAGCCTTATTTCTTGAGGAGCTGGCCCAAGTGCCAATTTCTCGTGCGGTAGTCGTGGCCGAAATAGATCAACTGATTATTGGCTATGCATCACTTCGGTTTGTCGGCAAAGAAGGTGACATAAATACCATTGCAATTTCGCCATCTCATCAAAGATGTGGCTATGGCAATCAGTTACTTACTTGGATGTTGCGGACTGCAAAAGTAAAAGGTGTGCGGGATTTATTCCTAGATGTCCGAGCAGATAATGTTGCGGCAATTGAAATGTATAAAAATGCTGGGTTCGAAAGAATTGACATCAGGCGAAATTATTATGACCACGCCGTAGATGCCCACGTTATGCGAAAGAAAATTTCATGAACGAGCCATTAGTTATTGGGATTGAAACCTCATGTGACGAAACCGGTGTCGGAATAGTTCGCGGAACAACATTGTTGGCTGATGAAGTTGCCACAAGTGTTGATGAACATGTTCGGTTTGGTGGTGTAGTACCAGAAGTTGCTAGCCGGGCGCATTTAGAAGCTATGGTGCCAACAATAGAACGCGCCTGCGCTAAAGCGAAGGTTAGGTTAAGTGAAGTTGATGCAATTGCTGTTACATCTGGACCCGGCCTTGCCGGCGCACTTTTAGTCGGCGTATCAAGTGCAAAAGCGCTTGCAGTTGGGCTGAATAAACCGATTTATGGCGTAAACCATTTAGCCGCTCACGTATGTGTTGATCAACTTGAACATGGCTATTTAGATCAACCCAGTGTTGCGCTTCTAGTTTCGGGCGGACATTCTTCCTTATTAATGGTTCCGGATATATCAGGACAGATTATTCCGCTGGGACAAACAATTGACGACGCAGCCGGCGAAGCTTTCGATAAAGTTGCTCGCGTTTTAGGCCTGCCATTTCCTGGCGGTCCCTACATTGATCAAGCAGCCAAAAATGGGAATCCAGATGCAATTAATTTCCCTCGTGGCCTAACTTCAGCAAAAGACCTTACCAAGCACAGATTTGATGTTTCATTTTCAGGTTTGAAAACAGCCGTAGCTCGATGGGTTGAGTTAGAGACTCAAAAAGGCAATCAGGTCATGGTTAATGATGTTGCCGCATCGTTTCAAGAGGCGGTAGTCGACGTGTTACTACGCAAAGCTATAGATGCATGCCTGACAAATGAAGTATCGACTTTAGTTATTGGTGGTGGAGTAGCAGCGAATAGTCGACTTCGGTCTGTGGCAAGTGATCGTTGTGCAGAGCACAAAATTAAGTTACGAATTCCTCGCCCAGGTTTATGTACCGATAACGGGGCAATGGTTGCTGCATTAGGCAGCGAGTTAGTTCGACAAGGCAAAGCGCCTTCACCGATAGAGTTTGGGACAGACAGTGCCCTGGATGTAAGAACGGTTGTAGAACAGTAATGCAAAGTTTTAAAGAATTCTTGTCGCTTGGCCCTTGGCCAATAGATGGTGGACTTTCAGGTGAGTTAGAAAAACGAGGCCACGATCTTTCTGACAAACTTTGGTCGGCTCGGTTATTACGAGATGAACCCGATGCAATCGCTCAAGTACATCAAGATTATGTAGCCGCCGGAGCACGGGTAATTATTACCGCTTCTTATCAGGCAAGTAGAAAAGGTTTCACCCAGTTTGGGTTAACTGAGCAAAAAGCTGATGAGTTAATTGGGCTTTCAGTAACACTAGCTAAACGAGTTGCAGATAAAGCAAAAAATAAAGTTTGGGTTGCCGCCAGCGTTGGACCATATGGTGCGGTGCTAGGCGGGGGACAAGAATACGTCGGCAACTATGGAGTTTCTCACCAGGATTTAGTTGATTTTCATGCGCAGCGGATCGACGTGTTAGCGCAAGCTAATCCTGATCTATTTGCATGTGAAACAATTCCTGACTTAGTTGAAGTAAAGGCTCTACTAGAAGTACTGTCTGCGTACCCGCACATCCCAGCCTGGATAACTATGAGCGCTAAAGATGGTGCGCAAACTTGTGCAGGGCAAGACATTAGCGAATTAGCAAAGGCAGTAAAGAAGTACCCAAATGTCGTTGCCATTGGCATTAACTGCACTATGCCTGAATTTGTAACTCCACTATTTGAAAAACTTTCTGCAGTAACGGATTTGCCATTAGTTGTTTATCCAAATACTGGTCGCGTTTGGGATGGAATTGCTCGCTGTTGGATTGGTGAAGGCCACTCAACTTTGCCAACCCAAATTATTTCGGAGTGGGTAGAACTTGGTGCAAAACTTATTGGTGGATGCTGTGGGTTAGGCCCAGATGCGATTGAAGCCATCGACCAAGATTTAACATTACTTAGAAAATAAGCTAAGCGTTTTTTGTGATCCAATCTTTACACAATTGAGCTTCGTCGCTGAGTACTCGATTTATTGTGTCGACAACTTTAGGTTCGGCCGCGCCACCAAAAATTGGTAAGTTAACTTTTACTTTGCCAATGATTGAGACTTCCGTATCTTGATTTTCTATCAGTTTTATCTGCCCAGAAATATCGACTGGAGCGTTGGGTATTTTAAGTTTAAATTCTGCAATGTAATTATTTGTAGAAATTTCTTTCCAATTTTGTATTTCCTGAACAACTAAATTTTCACCAACAAATTTTCGCACTAGGTCTGGTAAGTCTGCTACGACTGTTCTAGTTACCTCAACGACTAGATTTGGATAATTACCTGATATTGAGTAATTTCCCGACTGTGCTAAATCAATTTTTTCATTCAAAAAATTTGGATTAGTTAGCATTTCAAATGTTGTTTTGGCACTGGCTGGTAACTTAAAAACAAAGTTAAGGTCGGCTGCCATGGTTCCATAATGCACTAATAATCGAGTAACGCTTGAACCAAATAAGCCTGCTAGTACTCGGTTATTAGGTTGATTCCATCATTGCTAGGCTTTATTTGAATTCACTCAAGGAAAATTCACCTGGGAGGCTTGCGGTCTTGTCTGAAATGACATCGCGCGGATCGGTTCGTCTTGAAGATGCAAGACGAGAGCTTTTAGCCCAAGTTGCAAATCTAGTTCCTAAAGAATTTTCAGCAGTAGTCGATGACTATTTCGATTTAGTTGCACCCATTGATTTAGTTGGACGCAATCCACAAGACCTCGCGGCAATGATTACGGGTCACTTTGAACTGGGACAAAAACGGCAACTTGGCAGTGCATTAGTCCAAACAATTGCACCGTCAATCGAAACAACGGGGTGGTCATCTAGCCACACAATCGTCCAATTAGTTACTGATGACAAACCGTTCTTAGTTGACTCAGTCGCAGCAGAACTAAATTTGCAAAAGCGTGGCGTTCATTTAATCATGCATCCACGTTTCTTGGTTCATCGCGATAAAAAAGGCCAAATGGTCGAG
>CAYVZD010000009.1:0-3065 GCA_964456135.1 uncultured Bifidobacterium sp. | reverse complement strand
AGTAATGGCGTTGTCACAACAGTTCCAGGATCTAGCCTTGGTGTTGCCAGAGCCGAGAAAGAGACCTCAGCTTCAGCCAACTACTTAATGCAAGGCTCAGCTGACTCGCCAATTGTTTTAGTCACCAAGACCAGTAATAAGGCCACTGTTCATAGACCTATTTATATGGACTACATCGGTATTCGTGAAGTTAATGAAGCTGGCCAATTAATTGGTGAACATCGATTTATTGGTTTATTTACCTCAACAGCTTATACAGAATCAGCAACTTCAATTCCACTGTTGGCTAAAAAAGTTAATGACGTAATAACCGCTATGGGACTTGGTATTAATACCCATAGCGGCAAAGATTTAATGCAATTTATTGCAACTTATCCACGTGATGAACTGTTTCAAATTAGTTCGATTGAACTTGAAGAAGTAGCCAGAGGTGTGCTTCAAATTCAAGAGCGTAAACAAGTAAGGCTATTTGCTCGTACTGAACTTTTTGGGCGCTTTGTTTCAGCTTTGGTCTATTTCCCAAGAGATCGTTACACAACTGAAGTTCGCCTTCGGATGGAAGATATTTTGAAAGCTGCTTTTGGCGCAGATTCAATAGATCATTCCGCCAGAGTTTCTGAGTCAGTATTGGCCAGATTACATTTTGTTATTCGCATGCCACGTGGCAAAAGTGTGCCAACGGTCGATGTTGATCAGCTCGAGCAAAAGCTCGCCGAAGCAACCCGATTCTGGGAAGACGATTTTGCTGAAGCTCTTGTTGATCAAGTTGGCGAGGAAGAGGCTGTGCGCTTACTTCGTACCTGGTCAGAATCTTTTCCTGAATCTTTTAAAGAAGATGTACCTGCGCCAAGTGCCGTTAATCACCTCAAAGTACTCGAAGAAGTTGAACTACTTGGTCCTGGGCAAATAAAAGTTGCCATGTACCAACCTGTTCTCGAGGACGACGGTACGCGCCGCTTCACTATCTATCGTTTAGGCGATCCGATTACGCTTTCGGCAGTACTACCGATGTTGCATGACTTGGGAATTGAAGTAATCGATGAACGTGCATACGACCTGCGACGTTCTGGAAAAGATATTGCCTGGGTTTATGACTTTGGTATTGGTTTTGATGAATCTGCAACGCCTGAACTAGATACGTTGGCAGAACGATTTTGTGCCACCTTCATGTCGACTTGGAATGGCGAAGTTGATAGCGATGGCTTTAATGCGTTAGTTACGCATGGTGGGTTAGCTGTTCGTCACGTCGCAGTGATCAGAGCATACGCAGCCTACTTACGCCAAGTTGGCATACCTTTTAGTCAGGGATATTTGCAGCAAGTTTTGATTTCAAATGTTGGAATCATAAAAATGATTCTTGAACTTTTTAAAGTCAGATTTGATCCAAGATTAGAAATTGATCGAGCAGCTGCTGAAGCAGACATCGTTAAACAAATAAATAAAGCTTTAGATGCAGTTGCCAGCCTGGATCACGATCGAATTATGCGCACGTCAGTTGCGTTAGTTCGAGCTACTTTGCGCACAAACGTTTATCAAAAAGATGCTAGTGGTAATTACTTATCAGTAATGGCATTCAAATTAGATCCAACCAAGATTCCAGACTTGCCTTTGCCAGTGCCTAAATTTGAAGTTTGGGTTTACTCGCCGCGCGTAGAAGGTATTCATTTAAGGTTTGCTTCCGTTGCTCGCGGTGGTTTGCGCTGGTCTGATCGACAAGAAGATTTCCGTACCGAAATACTTGGTTTAGTAAAAGCACAAATGGTTAAGAACACCGTGATTGTTCCATCAGGTGCTAAAGGTGGCTTTGTAGTTAAGCGTGGACCAAATCCAAGTGATCGTGAGGCCTGGCTTGCTGAAGGCATTGCTTGCTATCAATCATTTATCGGTGCGCTTCTAGATGTAACCGACAATTTGGTTGATGGAAATGTAGTCCCACCACAAGATGTTGTCCGGCATGACGTCGATGATCCTTATTTAGTTGTAGCTGCCGATAAAGGCACGGCCACATTTTCTGACATTGCAAATCAAATATCGCTAGATCGTGGATTCTGGATGGGCGATGCTTTTGCCTCTGGTGGATCAGTTGGCTATGACCACAAGGGCATGGGTATCACAGCACGTGGAGCTTGGGAATCTGTTAAACGGCATTTCCTTGAACTAGGAGTCGATACTCAAACCCAAGACTTCACGGTCGTTGGTGTTGGCGACATGAGTGGAGACGTATTTGGAAACGGAATGTTGCTGTCGCAACATATTCGACTAGTAGCGGCTTTTGATCATCGTCATATTTTCTTGGACCCACATCCAGATGCAACCAATTCTTGGGTAGAACGCAAACGTTTATTTGAATTACCAAGGTCATCTTGGGAGGACTACAACCAAAGCGTTATTAGTTTTGGTGGCGGCGTTTACCCACGCTCAGCTAAATCAATTGAGCTTTCACATGAAGTTAAAGATGTCCTTGGAATTGATCAATCAATTGATTCAATGTCACCTAATCAATTACTGTCTGCGATTTTGAAGGCACCGGTTGATTTACTTTGGAATGGCGGCATTGGCACCTACGTCAAAGCAGCAACTGAAACTCATGCCCAAGTTGGCGATAAAGCAAATGATGGCCTTCGAGTAAATGGTGCAGACTTACGCTGCAAAGTTGTGGGCGAGGGCGGCAACTTAGGTTGCACACAGTTAGGTCGCATCGAGGCTGCTCGAGCTGGGGTAAGAATAAACACAGATGCCATCGATAATTCTGCAGGTGTTGATACTTCTGACCATGAAGTAAACATCAAAATTTTGCTTAATCTTGCCATGGAAACTGGCAAATTAAATATTGATCAGCGTAATACTCTGCTCAGCAGCATGACTGACGAAGTTGGTCTGCTGGTTCTCGAAGACAATTATCAACAGAACGTAATTCTCGAGCAGTCAAGATTCAAAGCAGTTGAGATGCTTCGCGTTCACCAGAGGTTAATGCATAATCTGGAATCCATCGGATTGCTAAACCGCGCAGTTGAATATTTACCTACTGATTCGCAAATCGATTCACTACATTTACAAAAACTTGG
>CAYVZD010000008.1:25504-38887 GCA_964456135.1 uncultured Bifidobacterium sp. | reverse complement strand
AAGGCGCCAAAATTGTTTGTGATGGCCGCAATGTTGAACCAAACGCTGATGGTTCCGGGTACTTTATTGGCCCAACTTTGTTCGATTCAGTCCAACCAAGTATGTCAATTTACAAAGAAGAAATCTTTGGTCCAGTACTTTCGGTAGTTCGCGTTAAGTCTTACGAAGAAGGCCTCAAACTTATTAACGATCATCCATACGGAAACGGAACCGCGATTTTCACAAATGATGGCGGGGCAGCACGTCGCTTCCAAAATGAAGTCGAAGTTGGCATGGTCGGTGTGAATGTTCCAATTCCAGTGCCAATGGCGTACTTCTCATTTGGTGGTTGGAAAGCTTCGCTCTTTGGTGACACACACGCACACGGTATGGAAGGCGTCCACTTCTTTACTCGAGGCAAAGTTGTTACCAGTCGTTGGCTTGATCCAAGCCATGGTGGAATCAACTTAGGTTTTCCAACTCACGGATAATTCACAAAAAAAGCCCGCACATAATTGTGCGGGCTTTTTTGTTTTTAACTGCTATTTAAGTATTTTGGCTAGTTGGCCAGAGACAACTAATTTTTCGGCAGCAGCTAAGTCAGGAGCCAAGAAGCGATCAGGTCCGGGTCCGCCAGCTGTTTGGCGCAGTAATTCAACTGCTTTTGCAGTGGTCGGTGCTGGTTTAAGTGGAGCACGTAAATCTAATGCTCGGGCTGCAGTTAGATATTCGATACTGATTATCTTGGCTAAGTTAGCCACACTTTGGCGAAGTTTACGAGCCGCACTCCAACCCATCGAAACATGGTCTTCTTGCATCGCTGAACTCGGAATTGAATCAACACTTGCGGGAACTGCAAGACGTTTATTTTCAGAAACCAATGCTGCCTGCGTGTACTGAGCGATCATTAATCCGGAATCAACACCTGGATCATCAGCCAAGAAAGGCGGTAAACCATGTGAGCGAGCTTTATCCAGCATTCGATCTGTTCTGCGCTCAGAGATTGAACCTAAGTCTGCTGCGGCAATAGCAAGAAAATCTAAGACATAAGCAACAGGAGCGCCATGAAAGTTGCCATTCGAAGATACTCGACCATCTTCGAGCACTACAGGATTGTCTACAGCAGCTGCTAGTTCTCGCTGTGCAACCAATCGGGCATGTGCCAAGGTATCGCGCACAGCCCCAGCAACTTGTGGTGCACAGCGAAGTGAGTAAGCATCCTGAACGACGGTGTCATCGTCTTGGTGCGATGCCACTATTGATGAATCCTTGAGAGCCTGATAAATGTTTGCCGCGCTAGTCGCTTGGCCTGGATGTGGTCGAAGTGGAAGGTGAAGCTCAGGAATAAATACTTTGTCTGTACCGAGTAGCGCCTCAACACTCATTGCTGCAGTTAAATCGACACTGTCACAAAGCTGTTCTAAATCGGTGATGGCTAAAATCAACATGCCGAGCATTCCATCCGTGCCATTGATTAGCGCTAAACCCTCTTTTTCAACTAGTTGCACCGGCTGAATGCCAGCGGCGTTAAGCGCGTCTTTTGCCGAGATAATTTTTCCGTCAGTGCCATGAACTTCGCCTTCACCCATTAACACCATTGCACAGTGGGCAAGTGGAGCTAAGTCACCACTACAACCGAGCGACCCAAATTCATAAACCACAGGAGTAATTCCAGCGTTGAGAATTGCAGCCATAGTTTCGACGACAACTGGGCGAACACCTGTATGTCCGCTACATAAGGTTTTTAACCGCAACAACATAAGGGCACGTACAACTTCACGTTCTACAGTGGTACCTAAGCCAGCAGCATGTGAGCGAATAAGTGAACTTTGAAGTTGTTTGCGCAGTTCTGGTGAAACATGGCGATTTGCTAGTGCGCCAAATCCAGTCGAAACTCCATATACAGGCGTTGGTGCAGCGGCTAGCCGGTCAATATGTTCGCGAGTTTTCGTTACTGCAGCTAGTGCTTCAGCGCTGATTGTTACTTTGGCGTCATGTCTTGCTACAGCAATCACGTCTTCAAAAGTCATTCCAGATGTCTTAATGACTACTTCGTTCATGAACTTGCTCCTTTAGTAAACACAACGTTCCCATCTTTCCAAGTTTTAGAAATAAGTGGCACACCAGGCCGATATGCAAAATGAACGTAAGTTGGTGCGTTAAGCAGCACAAAATCAGCATTACTGCCAACACTTAGTTGACCAACATCGCTTCTGCGCAATGCTTTCGCGCCACCTTTAGTGGCTGCATATAGTGCTTCATCAACTGTCATGTGCATTTCTCGAACTGCTAACGCGATAGAAAAAGGCATGTTAGTTGTGTAACTACTTCCAGGATTGCAATCAGGTGACAGGGCCACTGCTGCACCTGCATCGAGTAAGTCACGTGCACGGGGGTATTGCGCAGACCTGGTACTGAAATCACACGCTGGAACCAATCCAGCAACAGTTTGACTATTTGCAAGTAGAGCGATGTCTTGGTCAGTGAGAAAAGTTAAATGATCGGCGGATGCACAATCTAACTCAACTGCCATCTGAATACCTTCACCTTGTTCCAATTGATTCAAGTGAACTCTTGGCTTCAATCCAGCAGAAATTCCAGCCTTTAAAATTTTTCGAGTTTGTTCAACTGTGAATGCACCACGGTCGCAAAAAA
This sequence comes from uncultured Bifidobacterium sp., assembly GCA_964456135.1. Classification (GTDB taxonomy): domain Bacteria; phylum Actinomycetota; class Actinomycetes; order S36-B12; family UBA5976; genus UBA5976. The sequence goes on along the minus strand of CAYVZD010000008.1, from coordinate 36,253 downwards.
CATCAATCCATTTTGAATGAGGTTGACAGGCTTGCAACATTTCGCCACAAACTAAATCCACATATGTATCTGGTTCACTGGAATATTCAGGTGCAATCACATGCGCACCTAAGTAAGTGACTTCAGAAGTTAATTCAGCAGCTACTTTTACACTTCGCTCTTCTGTTACAACATCAAGGCCGTAACCAGATTTAATTTCGATTGTCGTAGTACCCGACTCTTGCATCTCGGCAATTAATCGAGCCGCATTGACTTTTAATTGATCAGCAGTTGCTGACCTAGTTGCTGCCGTAGTTACTTTGATTCCACCGGCTGAATACGGAACACCAGCCATGCGAGCAGCAAACTCTGTTGAGCGATCGCCGGCAAAAATAAGGTGCGAGTGACTATCAACGAATCCAGGGATTACACACTTTCCGTATGCTTCGACGGTAGGCAAACTTTTGTCTACTGAGCTCGAATTACCAACCCAAGCAATTTTTCCATTGACCACACTGAGCGCAGCATTTTCGATTAAACCAAGTGGACCTTCGCCAAGTTCTGCATCATTCGTAACCAATAGGCCAATGTTGACCAGACTAAAGTCCACAGATTTATTTATCGACATATTTAAAGGTAGTCGCCATTTTCTAGCATCGGTACGTGTACATGTTTTGCCTTTGCCACATCAACAGCCAAGTCATAACCGGCATCAACGTGACGAATTACGCCCATACCAGGGTCGTTTGTTAATACCCGAGCGAGTTTTTGAGCAGCAAGTGCAGTTCCATCAGCAACGGATACTTGACCGGCATGAATTGATCGACCAATTCCAACACCACCACCATGATGAATTGAAACCCATGAGGCTCCGGATGAAATGTTGATCATGGCATTTAGCAGTGGCCAGTCAGCGATTGCATCTGAGCCATCGAGCATGGCTTCTGATTCACGGTATGGAGATGCAACAGAACCGCAATCTAAGTGATCGCGGCCGATCACAATTGGTGCACTAACTTCACCTTTTGCAACTAGGTCATTAAATGCCACACCAGCTTTATCGCGTTCACCGTAACCAAGCCAGCAAATTCGGGCAGGTAAGCCTTGAAAAGCAACTCGTTCCTGAGCCATATTTATCCATCGACGTAAATGTTCATTTTCTGGAAATAGTTCTAGAACTGCTCGATCTGTTCGAGCGATATCTTTTGGATCTCCAGATAGTGCTGCCCAACGGAATGGACCTTTACCTTCACAAAACAGTGGACGAATGTAAGCCGGAATAAAACCAGGGAAGTCAAAAGCTCGATCGTAGCCACCTTTTCGCGCTTCATCGCGGATTGAATTTCCGTAATCGAATACTTCAGCACCCTTATCCATAAATCCCACCATGGCTTCAACATGACGAGCCATAGATTCGCGGGATCGATCAGTGAATTCATCCGGCTTTTTATCTGCGTATTCGCGAGCATGACCAAATTCAATTCCAGTTGGAATGTAGTACAGCGGATCATGTGCCGACGTTTGGTCAGTGACTATATCTACTGGTACATCCATCTCTAAAAGTTGAGGCAATACTTCTGCAGCATTTCCCACTAAGCCAACGGATAGCGCACGCCTTTCATTTTTAGCTTTAAGGCAACGATCAACAGCATCTTTTAGATCAGTTGTTACTTCATCGAGGTATCTGGTCTCTACCCGACGACGTAGCCGAGTTTCGTCAATATCGATAATTAGACAGACGCCTTCATTCATAGTCACCGCAAGCGGTTGAGCTCCACCCATGCCACCACAACCACCAGTTACGGTAAGCGTTCCAGCAAGAGTGCCGCCGAAACGTTTTGCGGCAACAGCTGCAAAAGTTTCGTAAGTACCTTGAAGAATTCCTTGCGTACCGATGTAAATCCAGGAACCAGCTGTCATCTGGCCATACATAGTTAAACCAAGTTGCTCTAGTCGACGAAACTCTGGCCAGTTTGCCCAGTCGCCAACTAAGTTTGAATTTGCCAGGATTACTCGCGGTGCCCACTCGTGTGTTTGAAAAACGCCAACTGGTTTTCCAGATTGAACCAACATAGTTTCGTCATTTTCTAAGTTGGTTAAGGTACGAACTATCGCATCAAATGAAGCCCAGTTTCTTGCGGCTTTGCCTGTGCCGCCGTAAACAACTAGTTCATCAGGATGTTCGGCCACATTCGGATCTAAGTTGTTCATCAGCATTCGAATAGCAGCCTCTTGCTGCCAACCTTTAGCTGACAATTTAGTTCCGGTAGCAGCTTTTACTGGGCGAGGACCTGACAAGCGAAACACCATACCTTTTGGACTTATTTACATTCTTGATTTTGATTCTGAACCAAATCAATTATTCAACGCTAGCCCAAAACTCACTAGGGCAATACCCATTTTTCTTACGAATGAACCGGTACCGTAGGCGAAATTACCTGTAACCGATAAGTTTTAGTTACTGATTCAAGAGAGCGTTGCTATGACAAATCTGCCAACTGATCCGTTATGGCCTAGAGCTGGCCATTGGCTGTCGACAACTGCACAAAAAAATCCAGATCTAATTTTCTTAGGTGTTCCAGCGCATTTAACTTCAATCAGCCATACAAATGCACACACAACTCCAGACGCAGTACGTGAGGCACTACTTAGATACTCAACTTACTCTTGGTCAAATAACTTGGATGTTGCTCGAGCAAGTTTTTTTGATGCGGGCAATGTAACTGAACCCGATTATGAAGACGGCGAATTACGAGTTGAGCACAAAATCACAAACCTGCCTGAATCAGAATTACTCATAGCTATTGGTGGCGATAACTCGATAACTTATTCAGTTGCCAAGTCTTTTTGGCAAGACAAAATTGGTAAGGCAGGCTTAATCACTTTTGATGCACACCATGATTTGCGAGATGGGGAAAGCAACGGTTCTCCAGTTCGACGGTTAATTGCAGCAGGATTGCAAGGCACCCACGTGGTGCAAATTGGAATTAGTGATTTTGCAAACTCACCTGAATATGCAAAGCGGGCAAAAGATTATGGCATCACTGTGATAACTCGAGACGCCGTGCGAAAGCGATCACTTTCAGAAATCATGCACGAGGCATTAGAAATTGCTGGCGCTAGCGGTGGACCGATACATGTTGATGTTGACGTTGATGTTTGCGATCGATCGGTTGTCCCGGCCTGCCCAGCAGCTGCGCCAGGGGGAATAAGCGCAGATGAACTTCGTCAACTGGTCCACTTAGCCAGCCTAAATTCAAAAGTTAAGTCCATGGATTTCACTGAAATTGATGCCAGTATCGATAGTCCGGATCAACGAACTGTTCGATTGGCTGCGCTTTGTGTTTTAGAAGCGGCAGCAGGGGTAGTAATTCGGACCGGAAACCTACAAAATTAGTAACTAAGTAATCACGAGAGGTAAACCATGACCACATTGAAAAACTTTATCGGTGGCAAATTAGTCGACCCAGTAAAAGGTCAGATGATGGATATGGAAAATCCAGCTACCGGCCAAGTTTATGGACACGCACCAAAGTCCTCACCAGAAGATGTTGATTTAGCATTTAAAGCAGCTGATGCAGCATTCGATTCTTGGAAACGCACTAGCCCTGCAGATCGCAGCTTGGCCCTATTTCGTATTGCTGATGCAATGGAAAAACGCGCTTCGGAAATAATCGCAGCTGAGGTTCAAGACACTGGTAAGCCGGTGTGGTGGATGCGTGATATGGAAATGCCAATGATCGTTGATCACACTCGCTTCCATGCCACGTTAGCTAGAAACTTACCTGGCCTATCAACTGGTGAATATTTGCCTGGCTATGACTCAACAGTTCGTCGTGAACCAGTTGGTGTTTGTGCACAAGTTGCACCATGGAATTATCCGATGCTGATGGCTGTCTGGAAATTTGCGCCAGCGATCGCGCTAGGCAACACAATTGTTTTAAAACCTTCAGATACAACTCCGGCATCTGCGGCAATCTTGGCTGAAATTTTTGCTGAGTATTTACCAGCTGGTGTAGCCAACATTATTTATGGTGATCGCGATACCGGTCGGGCAATGGTCGCACACAAACGTCCAGACATGGTTTCTATCACTGGCTCTGTGCGTGCTGGCATGGAGATTGCGGCTAATGCTGCACCTGATCTAAAACGTGTTCACCTAGAACTTGGTGGAAAAGCACCGGTAATAGTTTTTGCTGATTGTGACTTTGATCGCACAGTTGATGAAGTGGCAACTGCAAACGTTATGAATGCCGGTCAAGACTGTGCTGCTGGTTGTCGCGTTCTTGTTGAAGAAAGTATTGCTGATGAATTCACTCGGGCACTAGCCAAGCGCATCAGTGAATTTAATTTTGGTGCGCCAGAAGAAGACAAGAATTACTACGGTTCATTAAATAGCCAGGCGCAACTAGATCGGGTGCAAGGCTTTATGGATCGCCTGCCAAGTCATGCTCAGGTTCTGACCGGTGGCAAAGCCTCACGCCTTAATGGTGGTTATTACTTTGAGCCAACTTTGGTTGCCGGCTTGAAGCAAGATGACGAAATGATTCAAAATGAAGTTTTCGCATCGGTACAGACAATTCAAACCTTCAAGGATGAAGCTCAAGCTGTGCAGATGGCTAATGATGTTGCTTACGGTTTAGCTGCATCAATTTGGTCAACAAACCATCAGAAAATTATTCGAGTCAGCCAAGACATCGACTTTGGTCAGGTTTGGGTTAACTGCCACTTAGTTCAAGTTGGGGAAATGCCAAATGGTGGATTCAAACACTCTGGCCATGGCAATGACCTTTCTAATGAAGCGATTGAGGGCTATACCCGAGTGAAGCACGTAATGAGCTTTACTGGTCGGTAAGCGACCGTTTTATTCAAAAAAAGGCACTGGTAATCCAGTGCCTTTTTTGATTTTTACCTTATTTTTTCTTCGCTAGGCTTGAACTTCATCAACCCAAAGGCAGCCAAATGGATTTGCGTAATCGAGATTTCTTGAAAGAAATCGATTTCACGGCTGCCGAATTTAATTACTTAATTAATTTAGCAATTGAGCTAAAGCGCGAAAAAAAGGTGCGCAAAGAAAAACAACGTATGGTTGGCCGGAGTATCGCCCTAATTTTCGAAAAACCCTCGACTCGCACTCGATGCGCATTTGAAGTTGCGGCGTTTGACCAAGGTGCATTCACAACTTATTTAGATGGCTCATCCTCGCAAGTTGGGCATAAAGAATCTGTGGCTGATACAGCTCGAGTCCTTTCTCGTTATTACGATGCAATTGAATATCGAGGTAATGAGCAAGAACTTGTTGAAGAATTAGCCGAGTATTCAGATGTCCCGGTTTATAACGGGTTAACAGATAAATGGCATCCCACTCAAATGCTGGCTGACTTTATGACCATGATGGAGCACTCAGGTAAGCAGCCTAATGAAATTAAATTCACCTACGTTGGGGATGCAAGATCAAATATGGGTAACTCGCTGCTTGTGACTAGCGCATTACTCGGTAGCGAAATACGAATTGCCTCACCAAAACAATTGTGGCCAAAACAAGATATCCTAGACATCGCAAATAACCTGGCTAAAACAAGCGGAGCTAAGTTACTGCTGACTGAAAATATGTCAGATGCCCTTCCTGGTGCTGATTTCGTGCATACAGATGTATGGGTCTCGATGGGCGAGTCCGAAGAAATTTGGAAAGAGCGCGTTGAATTATTAGGTGATTACCAAGTCAATTATGAGACTTTGGCTAGCACCCAAAATCCAAATGCAAAGTTCATGCATTGCTTACCGGGCTTTCATAATGAACAAACAACTGTTGGTCGGGCGATCGCAAATAAAACTGGAATGCATGAAGGTTTAGAAGTTTCGCACGATGTATTCGAAGGACCAGCAAGCGTAGTTTTTGATCAAGCAGAAAATAGACTTCACACTATAAAAGCAATCATGGTTGCCACAATCGGTGAAATTTAGATCTAATCCAAAGGAAATAAGTGAGTAAATTATTTAGTCCAGTAAAAATCGGTGGCGTCGAAATTAAAAATCGGGCTTGGGTTTCACCCATGTGTCAGTATTCGGCAGTTGATGGAGTAATGCAGGACTGGCATGCCGTAAATTATGGTGCGTACATTTTGGGTGGAGCTGGCCTAGTTATGGTCGAAGCAACCGCTGTCAGGCCCGAAGGCCGGATTACGCCAGGTTGCACTGGAATTTGGAACGATAAACAAGCTCAGGTTATGACTGAGATAACTGGATTTGCACATAAACATGATGTGAAAATTGGAATTCAACTTGCTCACGCTGGAAGAAAAGCATCTGCGTCCTCTCCCTGGACTGGACTTAAGTATGTCAACCCTGATCAGGGTGGATGGCAAACCGAAGCACCTTCAGCAGTGGCTTTTGAAGATTATCCGGTACCAAGGGAATTGACTCTAGAGGACATCGCAAGGCTAAAGAATGATTTTGCTGCAGGTGCGGAGCGAGCTCTATCAGCGGATTTTGATGTAATCGAAATTCATAGTGCACATGGTTACTTGTTACATGAATTTTTGTCACCTATTTCAAATAAACGCACCGATGAATATGGTGGATCCTTTGAAAACCGCATTAGGTTACTTTGCGAAATTGCCAGCGAACTTAGATTAATCGTGCCAACTTCAAGGGCGCTAGGTGTTCGAATTTCTGCCACTGATTGGATCGAAGGCGGCTGGGATGTGGATCAGAGTGTAGATCTTTGTCGTGAACTGAAATCTAGGGGCATTGATTTTATTGACGTCTCGTCAGCAGGAATTTCCTTGGCGCAAGACATAAAACTGGGACCGGCTTATCAGACACCATTTGCTGAACGAATTCATCAGGAAACCGGGATCGCCACAAATGCCGTTGGGTCAATTACAACGGGACCCCAAGCAGAAGAAATTTTACAACGCGGAAATGTAGAAGCAGTCATGATTGGTCGAGCAATGCTTGCAAATCCTCATTGGCCAGCCCAAGCTGCAGTGGATCTTGGCGAAGACTTACCTCTACCAAATCAGTACTTGAGGGCGGTTTTTAGTTAACTTTAGGTTTACTTGCAGCCAAAATTGAGCCAAGCAAAATAATTGGAAATGCCAGTGCAATTCCAACAGTTAGCGGTTCGCTCAAAATTGCAATCCCTAGCACTACAGCGACAGCTGGGTTTATGTAAGTAATGATTGTGATCCGACTCGGCCCAACTTCATCAACTGCCTTAAATAGCAGAATGAAAGCAAGGGCAGTACAAAGTACGCCAAGACTAATCACACTAAGAATTGTTTGCATCGAAACTGTTTCAACATATTTCCAACTGCCACGATTTAACTCAAAAACCACAAAAGGTGTGTAAATCGCCATTCCCACAAACTGCGACCAGGCGATAATGCCAATACTTGGCACATCGCTCAAAAACTTAGAGATAATTACTGGTCCTAGCGCATAGCCAAGAATCGCTAAACTCACAATCGCTACTGACCACCAGTTATCCGCACTTATTTCAAAACCAACCAGTAATGCAACGCCAGAAAGTCCAATTAACAATCCACTGATTCTCTTTAAGTTCCAGTGTTTATCTAAACCAAGTTGGTGAGTAATCACGGCGTTGACGATTGGAACTGCTGCGACTAAAAGTCCAGTTAACGAACTGGAAATACCTTGTTCGGCATAACCTAGTGCGCCAAAGGGAATAACCATTTCAATAACCGCAAAAAGTAAAATTGCTTTTCCATGAGTCCGAATAACGCCTGCTTGGCCCTGTTTATAGGCAAGTGGAAGCAGTAGAAGTGCACCAATAAGTAGTCGACTAAAAACCACCATGGCTGGTGAAATTTCTTCAACTGCAATACGAATAAATAAATAAGGTGTTCCCCAAATAAGCCCAAGTGCCCCGATTAACAGCCAGCCGCGTTTAGTCATGAGCACGAGTCTAGACAGGGATAAATGTCCAGTAATCTTGGGGATTATGAGTACGCAATTGCCAAATGCAGATCAAAATCAGCAAGATCCAAATGCGATTGACTTTAATGCCATTCAAGAAAAGTGGCTGCCTATTTGGGACGAGTTAGCGCCATTTCGGTCAGGGCGCCCAGATGACACTCGACCAAAAAAATATGTACTCGACATGTTTCCTTACCCTTCTGGTGATTTACACATGGGACATGCTGAGGCTTATGCACTCGGTGACGTAATTGCTCGCTATTGGGTGCACAAAGGTTTTAATGTGATGCATCCAATTGGTTGGGATGCTTTTGGTTTACCAGCTGAAAATGCCGCAATCAAGCGTAATGAAAGCCCAGCCATCTGGACTTACGAAAACATAGCAGTGCAAAAAGCATCAATGCGTAGATATGCCTGCTCATTTGATTGGGATCGAGTACTAAATACTTGCGATCCTGAATACTACAAATGGAACCAGTGGTTCTTTTTACAGATGTATAACCGAGGATTGGCATACCGAAAAGCATCTGCCGTTAACTGGTGTCCGTCATGTCAGACCGTTTTGGCAAATGAACAAGTAGTTGCTGGATTATGTGAACGGTGTGATTCGGTTGTCACTAAGAAAAAACTAACCCAGTGGTATTTCAAAATTACCGAGTACGCCGATCGCTTGTTGGATGACATGGCGCAACTTGAAGGCAAATGGCCGGAAAAAGTTTTGCAAATGCAGCGAAATTGGATCGGCCGCAGTCAAGGTGCTGAAGTAACTTTTGACATTGAGGGCATGAATAAGTCAGTTGTTGTTTATACAACTCGACCAGATACATTGTTCGGCGCAACTTTTTTCGTCGTCGCTGCAGATTCTGATCTTGCGAGTGAATTAGCAACAGGTACTGAGAGCCAAAAAGAATTTGAATCCTACTTAGAAAAAGTTAAGGCAACTAGCGACATTGATCGTTTGGCAACTGATCGACCAAAGACTGGAATATTTTTAAATCGTTATGCAATAAATCCTGTCAATGGAGAAAAGCTTCCGATTTGGGCAAGTGACTATGTGCTGGCTGACTATGGCACAGGTGCAATCATGGCAGTGCCGGCTCATGATCAACGAGATTTAGATTTCGCGCGTACTTTTAACTTGCCAATTCGAGTAGTTGTTGCAAGTGAAACCGACCCAGCACAAACGGGCGTGGCAACTGCGGATGATGGTGCGCATGTAAATTCTGGTCCGCTCGATGGCTTAAATAAATCTGATGCGATCAGCAAAATGATTGAAATTTTGCAAAAAGATGGTCGAGGTAAACCAGCTAAAAACTATCGCTTACGTGATTGGTTAATTTCGCGTCAACGTTTCTGGGGAACACCAATTCCCATAGTGCATTGCCCAAAGTGTGGCGAAGTTCCAGTTCCGGAAAACCAGTTACCAGTTGAACTGCCAGATGCAACAGGTTTAGATTTAGCGCCAAAAGGAACTTCACCACTTGGCGGTGCCGAAGAATGGGTAAATGTCGCCTGTCCATCCTGTGGTGGGTCGGCAAAACGTGATGCTGACACCATGGACACTTTCGTGGATTCTTCTTGGTATTACATGCGTTATTTAAATCCGCAATTAACTGATCGCGCTTTTGATCCGCAGCAAGCAAAAGATTGGCTGCCCATTGATCAATATGTTGGTGGTGTTACTCACGCAATTTTGCACTTACTTTATAGCCGCTTCTTTACCAAAGTCATGTATGACATGGGATTGGTTGATTTCACTGAACCGTTCACTCGATTACTGAATCAGGGCATGGTCATCATGGATGGCTCTGCGATGAGTAAAAGCCGAGGGAATTTAGTGCGTCTTAGTGATGAGCTAAATGATCACGGTGTAGATGCAGTTCGCTTAACTATGGTTTTTTCTGGGCCTCCTGAAGATGATGTTGACTGGGCCGATGTTTCTCCAAGCGGATCAAAAAAGTTTTTAGGTCGGGCTTATCGCCTCGCTGCTGATGTGAAAAGTCCTGTCAACGCGGATTTCAAAACAGGTGATCGCGCATTGCGAAAAGCAACACATAGAGCATTGAATGATGCGCAACTAGCTGTAGAAACTTACCGCTTCAACGTAGCAGTGGCCAGAACCATGGAACTGGTAAATGTCACTCGCAAAGCAATTGATTCAGGCTGTGGCCCAAATGATCCTGCGGTTCGAGAGGCTACTGAAGCAGTGGCAATTATGTTGTCCTTGGTGTCACCATTCACCGCTGAAGAAATGTGGGAAAAGTTAGGACATCAACCATCGGTTGCATTAGCACCATGGCCAGAAGTTGATCCAGATTTACTTGTCGAAGATGAAGTTGAAGCAATAATTCAAATTAATGGCAAGATTAAAGAGCGAGTTCAAATTTCACCAAATATCAGTGAAGACGAATTTCGAACTTTGGCACTTGAGTTGCCAAGTGTGGCTAAAGAAATTGCAGGTAAAGCCCCTAAAGCAATTATTGTTCGACCTCCAAAACTCGTGAACATCGTTTTGGGTTAAGACCTAATAGGCTGACAGTAATTAATGGCACTTGGAATAGTCACTGACTCAACGGCATATTTGGCCCAAGACTTTATCGACCGCAACCAGATCAAAGTAATTCCAATCCAAGTCGTGATAGACGGGAAAGCACATGCCGATTCACCAGAGATATCTGTAGCTGAACTTGTTAGTGCGTTACGCGCAGGTAAATCTGTAACAACTGCAAGACCTGGAGTTCAAAATTTTACTGAGGCATATAAAGAATTAATTAACGCCGGAGTCACAGAAATTTTGAGTATCCATATTTCTGGCAAGTTGTCCGGTAC
>CAYVZD010000008.1:18048-25404 GCA_964456135.1 uncultured Bifidobacterium sp. | reverse complement strand
GCAGTTTCAGTAGTAGTAAATTAACAACCCGAATTAATTAACAGTAGAAATCCTGTGGGGCTATCTGGGTCCACATTTCTTAATTTACGTAGATGCGTTCATTAAATCGATCGAGCCAAAACATCCAAAAACGCCTTAGTAAGTTATTCGCGAGTCGAGAACTTAATCCAACTTTTATCGATGAGCAAGAAACTCAAGTATTAATTAATCCACCTGATTTTGCCTTACGACCAATAATTTGGGGTGGCGTAGGACTCATTATTATTGTCGGTGCTTTTTGGTGGCTAAATAAACCAGCAGAAATGTCGCAAGTAGCCACATTAAGTAATCAATCGACTACAAATCAACATTCCGAAAATCAATTTGGTGAAGTCGTTGTACATGTTGCCGGAGAAGTTAATCAACCTGGACTAGTTAAATTGCCAACGGGTAGCAGAGTAATGGATGCAATTACTGCTGCAGGTGGATTTATTTCACCTGAAAGTGTGGGTAATTTAAATTTAGCGGCCCATCTAGAAGATGGTCAGTTAATTTATGTTGGGCCTGATTCCCAGGCTCCAAATGATTCTCGTATTAATTTAAATACTGCTTCTGTTAGTCAGCTAGAAGATTTACCTGGTGTTGGACCAGTTATGGCAAATCGCATTATTGATTGGCGAACTAAACACAATAGGTTTTCCTCGATCGAGGAATTGCAGGAAGTCGAAGGGATAGGACCCAAGCTATTTAATCGGTTGCGTGAATTAGTGAGAGTCTAAATGGATTTACGCTTACTGCCACTTGCTTTGGGTCTTTGGTTCTCAACAAGTGGCACTTTGGTTGTAAGTAGTTTTGCAAATCCATTTAATTTTTTTATCTGGCTCTTACTTTTATTTTTATTGAGTTATCTGCTTATTTTTAAAGTAAAGACGAGAACTTGGCAGCCGATCAGCTCCAAATTCTTAATAGTCGGATTATTCATAGGCGTTTTGCTTAGCTTGATCAGACTAGAGCCATTACTTAATGGTCCGTTGAAGAATGCAGTAGCGGAAAACGCAGTAATTAATGTAAGCGGAACATTATTAACTGACCCAGTGCGAAGTAATACAGTGAGTGGGCTTGACTTAAGTACCCGAGATTTTGGCACTTTCAAACTGCGAACTCACCAGTTAAGTTATCGTGGACACACTTATCAACTAAGAGTTCCGATTCAAGTTTTTGTTTCAGGTGAGAACTCAACCAAAATTTGGCAAGTGCCACCAGGTACGCAATTATCGGTAACCGGCAAAATTAAAGAAGCAGATTTACTGCGCGGAGTCGCTGGAAATTTAACGATAACCCAAGAAATCGAAATAATTTCGCCACCACCCAATTACCAGTTACTTGCTGCAAATTTTCGAATTGGATTACACGATGTGTTGAGTTTTGCTAATCCAGATGTGTCTGGATTGATTCCTGGTTTAGCACTTGGTGACGATAGCCGAATCAGTCCAGAGTTAGAGGCAGACATGAAAACTGCTGGCCTAGCTCATTTGACTGCAGTTTCTGGAAGTAATGTGACCTTACTAATCGCAATTGTTTTGGCCATCGGGCGTTTTTTTCGATGGAGTTCAAAAGCAAATTATTCGATTGCATTAGTAACCTTGGCTGCCTTTGTTGTTTTAGTGCGCCCGCAACCAAGCGTGCTACGAGCAAGTGTCATGGGCTTGATCATGGTTTTTGCTCTGATCACAAAATCGCGCAAATCACCACTTCCAGCATTAGTGACAAGTGTGATTTTGTTAATCGCCCTAGATCCATGGCTGAGCATTTCGTACGGATTTGCACTTTCAGTATTTGCCACTGGCGGATTATTAGTTTGGGCTAAGTCGCTTCTGGTTAAAGCAGACGAATTGTTACCACAACGTATTCCTGAATGGATCGTAGTTGGATTAGTTGTCACTACATCTGCGCAATTAGCGGTATTTCCACTTTTAGTCGCACTTGATTCAGAAGTCTCACTTGGCAGTTTGCCAGCCAATTTAATTTCGGTGCCACTGGCTGGTCCAACCATGGTATTTGGTTTGCTCGCCGCGTTTTTTGTACCAATTTATTTCACCTTGGCAAAAGCGTTTGCCTGGTTGGCAACTATTCCGGCTTACGGTATTTCAATCTCGGCCAAGTTGATCGCAGATCAACACTGGATGGTTATTCCGTGGCCCAAAGGTATGGCAGGTGTGCTGCTAGGGATATTTTTCGTGTTAGTTATCGGTCACTTAATTTTTGCTTGGCCTAGATTAACCAAAGATCAAAAGCAAATTTCAATTTTAGGATTTTTAGTTTTTTCGTTTTTACTTTGGCAATCACCGACTAAAGCGCTAACAAACTGGATGCCAAGTAACTGGCAAATGGTTTCTTGTGACGTGGGTCAAGGTGACGCCACTTTAATTCGAACAGCAAGGCGCGAGGCAATCCTTATTGATGTTGGCGGTGATCCAAAACTAATTAATGACTGCTTAGCCCATGCAAACATAGATCGCATCCCACTTTTACTCTTAACTCATTTTCATGCTGATCACGTAGTTGGGCTGCCCGGGGCTTTAGCTAATAGGGAAGTTGGGCAAATACGCGTTAGTCCATTAACTGACCCACCTCTTACTACGGCTTTTGTTAATGATGTACTCACGGAACTGGGTCAGAAATCTTCGGTGCTGGCTTATCCCGAATATTTAAAAATAAATAATCTGGAAATTTTTACCATTTGGCCAAAAGTAAAATTGTCCCAAGCAAGCGATACCCCAAATAATGCAAGTGTTTCGATTTTGATTAAAACACCAGATCTGACCATGCTTTTACCTGGCGACGTTGAACCGCCTGCGCAAAATGCAATTCTTAACTTAGTTGGCACAATCAAAGTTGATGTCATCAAGATTCCGCATCATGGATCCCGTTATCAATCCGCCGATTTTGCTAAAGCTGCCTCACCTAAATTAGCCATCGTTTCTTCAGGTATTGGCAATACTTATGGCCACCCTGCAATTGAAACTATCTTTTTGTATGAAGCCATTGGGGCAAAAGTTCTGCGCACCGACCAATTGGGCTCAATCGCTATTTATTTCAGTGATGGGAAAATCTTGGCAAGTACTGAAAAATAGCCAACGCTAAGTTTTTAAATTTAGTATGGCAAACTCAGGGTGTGGCTAAAAAAGACGCTAGCGCAACTGGGACCTCTCCAAGTGTTGAACGCAACTTGGTGCTCACTGTAGGTAAAGAGTCAGTCTTGGTCAGTCGAGTTATTGATAGCGTGCTTGCCTCGGCTCGCAATACAGATCCAAATTTCATAAGACAAGATTTAGCGGCAGCAAGTGAGACAGCAGCAGGGGAGTTTGCCAACGCAATGTCTCCGTCACTATTTAACGAATTAACCGTGTTAATAGTCAACGGCATAGATAGCGCAAGTGATGAACTAGCTGAACAAATAACTACACACATTTCAAAACTTCCCGATCACATCCGATTAGTTTTAACTCATCCTGGTGGGGTAAAAGGCAAAAGGTTGTTGGATTTGATTCGTAAAGCGGGTGCGATCGAAGCCAATTGCAGCGAACTTAAGGGTAAAGATCTCGAGAGTGCATTAAGTGCTGAGTTTAAAAAATTTGGTCGTAAAGTAACAGTAGATGCCTTAACTCAGTTGCAAACATCTGTTGGAACAGGATTAGGTGAATTATTATCGGCGGTCTCGCAGTTATGCACCGATGTCGAAGCAGAAATTATCGATGCGCAGCATGTGCGCACCTACTACTCAGGCGTTTCAGATGTTATGGGCTGGACTTTGAGTGATGCGATGTGGAATGCGCAACCGCTTGAAGTACTCGAACAGCTACGCTGGGCAATGCAAAATGACAGTTCATCTGCTGTTCCAGCAATAAGTGCAATAAGTAATGGATTGCGCGCCTTAGTGAAATTTGCTGGCGCACCCGCAGGGCTATCTGAAAATGAGTTGGCTGCACACGTTGGTGTTCCGCCCTGGAAATTGCGATTACTACGAAATCAAAAAAATCGCTGGACTCCTGAACAATTAGCAACCGCCGCTAGATTATTAGCGCAAGCTGATCGAGCGAGCAAAGGTACAAGCTACGATCCAGCTATTCCAGGTGGTCGCTCTCTCGAATCTGTTCAATCTGCTTATCGAATTGAAAAAGACTTAATGAGTATTAGGCCACCAAAAAACTAAAAAGCCCACACTTTTAAGTGCGGGCTTTTTAAAAAAATTTACTTTTTTAAAGCACTAGCCATAGCTGATTTGCGATTTGCAGCTTGGTTTTTGTGAATGACACCTTTTGATGCTGCTTTGTCTAGAGCTCTTGATGCATCTTTAAGTGCATTAGTTGCTGCTGAATTGTCACCAGATGCTAGTGCTTCGCGGAAACGACGAACTTTTGTCTTTAGGGCGCTACGGACAGCTTTATTGCGTTCCTGTGCAGCGTTGTTCTGCAAAATGCGCTTCTTTTGGGACTTAATGTTTGCCACTTGTTGCCTCTTCTGGTTTACCCACTAGTTAAAACTTCTCGTTTAAGCAGGTGCAAGCCACAAGATTACCTGTGAACTGGGCAATTGCTCAAATTAAGCCAAACTATGTCAAAATGGCAGGGCAATTCCCTTAAAAATAAGCACTTAACTAAAAGGATTTACATGGCTTCATCTGCACCCGCGCCTGGGGCAACGTCGCCAGAAATAATCCGAAATTTCTGCATTATTGCGCACATCGATCATGGCAAATCAACTCTTGCTGATCGAATGTTGCAAATAACTGGTGTTGTCGAAGCAAGAAATATGCGGGCTCAATATTTGGATCGAATGGACATTGAGCGGGAACGCGGCATAACAATCAAAAGTCAGGCTGTTCGACTTCCGTTTAAAGCAGCCGATGGCGTCGATTATGTTTTGAATTTAATTGATACACCTGGCCACGTGGACTTTACCTACGAAGTAAGTCGCAGCTTGGCAGCCTGTGAAGGTGCTATTTTATTGGTCGATGCGGCTCAAGGTATTGAGGCGCAGACATTAGCCAACCTTTATTTGGCCCTAGAAAATGATTTAACGATTATTCCGGTGCTAAACAAAATAGATTTACCTGCCGCGCAACCTGAAAAGTATGCAGCAGAAATTGCCCACATTATTGGTTGTGACCCAGCCGAGGTCCTAAAAGTTAGCGCCAAGACAGGTGCTGGAGTTGAAGATTTACTTAACGAAGTTGTCCAGCGAATACCTGCACCAGTAGGCGAGGCAAACGCTCCGGCCCGCGCATTAATTTTTGACTCGGTTTATGACACTTATCGCGGAGTTGTTACATATGTGCGAGTAGTTGATGGTCAAATCCCACAGCGGGAAAAGATCAAAATGATGAGCACTAACGAACAACACGAAATTTTAGAAGTAGGTGTGATTTCACCAGAACCAATTGCATCAAAAGGAATTGGTGTTGGTGAAGTTGGTTACTTAATTACTGGCGTTAAAGATGTTAGGCAATCTAAAGTCGGTGACACTATCACTCTTGCAGCAAACCCAGCCAAAGTGGCTTTAGGTGGATATCGAGAACCAAAACCAATGGTTTTCTCTGGGTTGTATCCGCTAGATGGTTCTGATTTTCCAGAACTGCGCGAAGCGTTAGATAAATTGAAACTCAATGACGCGGCATTAGTTTATGAGCCAGAATCTTCAGTCGCACTCGGCTTTGGTTTTCGCTGCGGATTTCTAGGACTCCTACACCTAGAAATTGTTCGCGAACGATTAGAACGTGAATTTAATTTAGATCTAATCTCTACAGCACCAAACGTTATTTATCGAGTCAAGCTTGATAACGGTAAAGAATTAACGGTGACAAATCCGAGTGAATTCCCGACCGGAAAAATTGCTGAGGTACATGAACCAGTTGTGCGGGCCACAATTTTGACCCCAAATGAATTTGTTGGCGCCATTATGGAACTTTGCCAAACCAGACGTGGCACTTTGAATGGCATGGACTATTTATCTGAAGATCGCGTCGAGATGCGCTATACCTTGCCACTTGCTGAAATAGTTTTTGACTTTTTTGACCAACTTAAGTCTCGTACTCGTGGTTATGCATCGTTGGATTACGAGACAACTGGTGATCAAACTGCTGACTTAGTTAAAGTCGACATTCTGCTGCACGGTGATCCGGTTGATGCTTTCAGCGCAATTGTGCACCGAGAAAAGGCCTATGCCTACGGAGTGCTGATGACAGCCAAGCTAAAAGAATTGATTCCGCGCCAACAATTCGAAGTGCCTATCCAAGCTGCTATCGGCGCAAAAATTATTGCCCGTGAAACTATTCGAGCCATGCGTAAAGATGTTTTAGCAAAATGTTACGGTGGCGATATTTCGCGTAAGCGCAAACTTTTAGAAAAGCAAAAAGAAGGTAAGAAGCGCATGAAAATGGTGGGACGAGTCGAAGTACCACAAGAAGCCTTCATTGCTGCTTTGTCTACCGATAGCAACGCACCAAAAGCTAAAGCTAAGGACTAGCCTTGAGCGCCAAAGTTGTTTCTCTAAACGTTGTTAACAGTGAAATTCCTGACGTAGGGGGCTCGGTTGGCTTTACTTCAATTGATAAGCGGCCAGTTGTCGGGAGTAGGCAAGTTACTCCTGCTGGTGTTGCTGGCGACAAACGTTCTGATCTGAAACATCATGGCTCACCCATGCAAGCGGTATATGCATATGCGAAAGAAGATTATGCCTGGTGGCAAGAACAACTTGGTTTCGAACTGACCCCAGGGCAATTTGGTGAGAATTTAACTACCGAAAATATCGACTTAGCCAATTTGGTAATTGGAACAAAAATAAAAATTGGAAATACTCAATTGCGAGCAACCGCACCACGAATTCCATGTGGCACTTTTGCGCGCTGGATGAACATTGATCAATGGGTCAAAAAATTTACCGAGGGTGAGCGCGTTGGCTCTTACTTTGAAGTTTTAACAGCCGGCGAGGTAGCAGCTGGTGATGAAATAGAGATAATTTCAACTCCTGAACATGACGTTTCTGTGCTTGATTATTTCTTGGTTCATACCGGAGATCGGGATCATGTTCGGGTAAAGAAATGTGCAAATTGCCCTGATATTTTGCCTGAAGTTCGCGAGAAATTTTCAAAGTTTATTAACTAATGAACCGAAGTCTTGGCGCCTATATTCACATTCCATTTTGTGCTTCAAGGTGTGGTTATTGCGACTTCAACACCTACACCGCCAGTGAGTTAATTCGGGATGGCTCGAGTGTTAATGTCTCGAATTACGTTGATCGAGTAATACTTGAAATTGATCGACAACATAATGAATTTGGTCATGATGGTCGACCCCTAGAAACGATCTTTTTTGGCGG
>CAYVZD010000008.1:7468-17948 GCA_964456135.1 uncultured Bifidobacterium sp. | reverse complement strand
TACTTACGGATCCTGGTCGATTACTTGCTGATGGGCTAGTCAGTAGATTGTGGAATTAGTTCAAGTTGCCAATGAAAATTTGCCAAGAACATCTTTGCGTTAGCCAAGGTAAACTAGCACTCTAAGTAGGTAAGTGCTAGGAGCAACGATGGAAGACCGTAAGTTAGCGGTTTTACGAGCAATCGTTGAAGATTACATTCAGACCAACGAACCTGTTGGTTCTAAGGCACTAGCCGATCGCCACAAATTAGGTGTTTCATCGGCAACTATTCGAAATGATATGGCCCTACTTGAAGAAGAGGGATTAATTAGTGCCCCGCACACAAGTGCTGGTCGAATTCCGACTGATGCGGGTTATCGAGTTTTCGTTGACAAATTAAATACCATCAAACCTCTTTCGGGTGCAGAACGAAAAGCTATTCAAACTTTTCTAGATCAAGCTGTTGACCTTGATGATGTAATGGGCAGAACAGTCCGTCTACTTGCCCAATTAACAAAGCAAGTGGCATTAGTTCAGTACCCCTCATTGGGTCGAAGTTCCATTAGACACATTGAGTTAGTTAGTGCTGGCGAATTCCGACTACTGCTTATTGTGATTGCTGATACCGGCCGAATCGAGCAGCGCGTTATCGAATCACCGATTGCTTTAACTGACGATTTACTTATTGAGTTGCGAAATAAATTTAATTCAGCACTTGACGGTCAATTATTCTCTGAAGTTCCAAATCGGATTGCAAACCTAACCGAACAGTTTGCAACTGGTGCCAAACCTTTAGTTGCCAGTCTGATTGCGACATTAATGGAATCTGTACTTGCCCAGACAGAAGAGCGGGTAGTTGTTGGCGGAACGGCAAACTTAACTCGAATTGGCTCAGATTTCCTTACTTCAGTTGGTCCCGTTCTAGAAGCGCTTGAAGAACATGTAGTACTGCTTCGCTTGTTGGGTGAAGCTGCAGAGCCTGATGCGGTTACTGTTCGAATCGGACATGAAAATCCAGTTGAAGAATTGCACTCAGCGTCAGTGGTTACGGTGGGCTACGGATCGGGTGAGAAATCTATTGCGCACATGGGAGTACTCGGTCCAACTCGGATGGATTACGCCACATCCATGACTTCAGTTCGAGCAGTAGCAAAATATGTCGGCAAGATTTTGATGGGAAAGTAAATGGCTGATCATTATCAAGTTCTTGGGGTTAGCAGAGATGCTTCAGCCGATGAAATTAAAAAGGCTTATCGCAAACTTGCCCGAGAACTTCATCCAGATATCAATCCTGATGAGGGAGAACGGTTTAAAGAAGTAACTGCCGCTTACGAAGTTTTGTCTGATCCACAAAAACGACAGATGTATGACTTGGGTGGCGATCCATTCTCAAGTGGTGGTTTCAATTCGGCTGCCGGATTTGGATTTGGCGACATTGTCGATGCATTTTTTGGTGGCTCGCAACGTGGACCCCGGCCGCGCACACGTCGCGGCCAAGATGCACTAATTCGAATTCAAGTGAGTCTAGAAGAGGCTGCTTTTGGCACAACCAAAGATTTAACAGTTGATACTGCTGTTCGCTGTTCGATCTGTAATGGTGCTGGAACTGCTCAAGGCGCTTCAATTGTCGACTGTTCAATGTGTCATGGTCGTGGAGAAATTCAGTCAGTTCAAAAGTCATTCATTGGCCAAGTGATGACAACAAGACAATGTCCTCAATGTCAGGGTTTTGGCACTCTCAATCCACATCCATGTGCTGAATGCGCAGGTGATGGCCGAGTCAGAACTCGATCAACTGTGACGGTAAACATCCCTGCCGGTGTCGAAGGTGGAACTCGAATTCAAATGACCGGTCAAGGTGAAGTTGGACCTGGTGGTGGACCAAGCGGTGACCTGTACATCGAAATTATCGAAATTGCTCATCCAGTATTTCAACGCAACGGTGATCAACTACATGCAACACTGAAATTGCCGATGACAGCAGCAGCCCTTGGTGCCACTCTTGAGGTCGAAACTCTTGATGGCATGCAAAACGTAAATGTTAAACCTGGCACGCAATCAGGCCAGACGGTAATTATTCGAAATTTTGGAATGCCAAGATTGCGCGGAAGTGGTCGGGGTGATTTGATCATTCATCTTGAAGTGCAAACTCCTACTGACCTAACTAAAGAGCAAGAAGATTTGCTAAACCAATTAGCAAAAGCTCGTGGAGAAGAAAAACCTGCTTCGGCATTCAGTGAGCAAAGTACTGGATTATTTGGCAAATTAAAGGATGCGTTTTCCGGCCGATGAGTGCTGAAGTTTATTTAACAGAACGCAGCAGTTTGCCTGATGGAATTAGCACATTTACGCTGACTGGCGATGAAGCTCACCATGCCATCAAAGTTAAGCGAACCCAAGTTGGTGAAGTAATTGAAGTTGTGGATGGGTTTGGTATTCGCATTCGCGGACAGGTTTTGCAGGTTAGCAAGAATTCAATAACCCTAACTGTCCTTGAACGAACCGAAGAATCGCAACCAAAGTTAACTTTGACAGTTGCCCAGGCCCTGGCAAAAGGTGACCGAGCCGATTTGGCCCTTGAAATTTTGACTGAAGTTGGCGTTGATTTCATTTTGCCTTGGCGCGCAGATCACTCAATTGCTAAATGGGAGGATCCACAAAAAGGTAAAGCTAAGTGGCAAAAAATTGTTGCCCAAGCAGCTAAGCAATCCAGACGGAGTTGGATTCCGCAGATAAACGAACTAGTCAACCCCGAGCAGCTGGTCGAATTGTCATCTGAATTTGATGTGGCGCTGGTCTTACATGAAAGCGCTGTGCGAAGCTTTGCAGATTGTTGGCTTCCAGAACAGGGAACCATTTTGCTAATAGTTGGACCAGAAGGTGGAATCTCAAAACGAGAATTAGAGCTTTTTTCAAAAATTCAACAAGTTCGGATGGGAAAAACAGTCATGCGAACTTCTACTGCTGGCGCGGTGGCGGCTGGTGCGATACTTAGTAAAACGCGATGGGTTGGAGAATAAAGTGTCTGATTGTTTATTTTGCAAAATAGCCTCAGGTGACATTCCAGCAGATTTGGTTTTAGAGACTGATTCAGTTTTGGCTTTTAGAGATATCGATCCAAAAGCTCCAACACATGTATTGGTTATTCCAAGAAAGCATTTTGAAAATGTTGCCGAGCTAGCAAATAGCGACAGTGGCTTAACAGCACAAGTTCTTCAAGCTGCCGTGGACGTAGCAACACTTGAGGGACTAGCTGAGGGGTATCGAATTGTTACCAATTCTGGTAGCGACGGTGGTCAATCGGTAAACCACGTTCATTTTCATGTATTAGGCGGAAGAAGCCTAAATTGGCCGCCCGGTTAATCATTTAGAATTGCTCTAATGACAATTTCCGCATCACCGATACATTCAGTTGTTGTAGTGCCAACCTCCACCCCGATGGTTTCAGTAGTTGGTACACGTGACGAATTAGTCAAGGTAATTGAAAAAGCATTTCCTGACGTTGTAGTCCTTGTCCGGGGTAACGAAATCACTCTGGATGGACCACAAGATAGCGTCAAATTAATTGAACAATTGATCAGTGAAATGTTGGTTGTGTTACGAACTGGACAAGGATTAACACCAGATTCAGTTGAACGATCCATTGCCATGCTAAGAAGTGATATCAGACCAGCAGATGTTTTGACCGCCAACATACTTTCAAATCGTGGCAAAGCAATCAGAGCAAAAACTGTAAATCAGAAGAAGTACGTCGATGCGATTGATCAGAACACCATTGTTTTTGGAATTGGCCCAGCTGGAACCGGAAAAACTTATTTAGCTGTAGCTAAAGCCGTGCAAGCATTACAAAGTAAGCAGATCTCGAGAATTATTTTGACCAGACCTGCAGTGGAAGCAGGCGAACGACTTGGCTTTTTACCAGGAACGTTAAGTGAGAAAATTGATCCTTACCTACGGCCACTCTATGACGCATTACATGACATGGTTGATGCAGATTCGATTCCAAGATTAATGACCAGTGGAACAATCGAAGTTGCACCTCTTGCGTACATGCGTGGCAGAACATTAAATGATGCATTCATTATTTTGGATGAAGCGCAAAATACATCACCTGAACAAATGAAAATGTTCTTAACTCGCCTAGGTTTTGGCTCCACGATGGTGATCACAGGTGACGTAACTCAAGTTGACTTGCCGAGTGGGACTTCCAGTGGATTACGAGTTGTCCGAGAGATTCTCACCGGAATCGATGATGTTCAATTTTGTGAGTTAACTTCGAGTGACGTGGTACGCCATAAATTAGTTGGTCAGATTGTCGACGCCTACAGCAAGTTCGATGAACAAAAAAATAGGAAACGCTAGTTATGTCTATCGACGTTGCCAACGAATCTGAGATTGAACTTGATGAAAAGGAAATTGCAGATCAGGCCGCATTTATGCTGCGTAAATTACACATTAATCCGGCAGCAGAACTTTCTATTTTGCTCGTTGACGAAGTTGCAATGGCCTCTTTGCACGAAAAATTCATGGACGAGCCAGGAAGTACTGATGTTTTAAGTTTTCCAATGGATGAACTTAGAGCCGGTACACCAACTCAAGAAAGCTCTGAAGGAATTCTTGGCGACGTGGTGATTTGCCCACAAGTTGCAATTCGACAAGCTAATACTGCAGGTCACACTATGGAAGTTGAAATGCGACTTTTACTTACCCATGGAATTTTGCACTTAATAGGGCATGACCATGCAGAACCTGAAGAACATAAAGTTATGTTTGGCCTGCAAACTCAATTACTACTGGATTGGGAAGTTGAACGTAATCTGCGAGGTCAAAAGTAATGTCTGATTACGCATTACTTTTTACTGCGCTACTTCTAGTAATTATTGCTGGAGTTCTGGTTGCGTCAGAAATTGCGATAACTCGGGTAAGCAAGGTAACAATCGAACAACTCAAAAAAGACGGCGTTAAAAAAGCTGACAAACTTATTGATCTGCTAGATGACCGAACACCGTATGTAAATGCTTTACTGTTTGCCCATTTAGCATTATCCACGACTTCGATTGTGTTAGTCACTGACGGACTCATTGGTATTTTTGGAGATAACTTAACTGCAGTTAGTCTCTCAGCTGGAATCATGATTACCGTTGGCTACGTCTTGTTGGGTGTTGCACCACAGACTCTAGGTAGACAAAAACCTGAACGAATCGCACTTGCCACACTTGGATTAACTAAATTCATCACCGTGTTTTTAGAGCCACTTAGTCGACTTTTTATTGCGCTCGGTAATGCAATAACACCAGGAAAAGGCTTTAGAGAAGGCCCATTTTCAACTCAAGCAGAATTACGCGAATTAGTAGATATGGCAGGCGCAGATTCCGTAATTGAAGATGAAGAGCGCCAAATGATCCATTCTGTCTTCGATCTAGGCGACACAATTGCTCGCGAAGTTATGGTTCCGCGCACCGAGATGGTTTGGGTAGAAAGCAATAAAACACTTCGACAGGCAATGTCGTTAGGTCTGCGCTCTGGGTATTCGAGAATTCCCGTTGTCGGCGAAAGTATCGATGACATAGTTGGCGTGGTTTATTTAAAAGACATTGCCAAACGTACCTTTGAGCATATTGAGTCCCAGACTTCAGAACGCGTTAGCGATTTGATGCGTCCTGCTTACTTGGTTCCAGACTCTCGGCCAGTTGATGAATTATTAAGAGATATGCAAGCAGCAAGAACCCATATGGCGGTATTGGTTGATGAGTATGGTGGCACGGCTGGTTTAGTAACAATCGAAGATGTCCTGGAAGAAATTGTTGGCGAGATCTCTGATGAGTTTGACGTTGCAGCTCCGGACATCGAAGAAATTGGTAATGGGGATTATCGCGTTAGTGCCCGCTTACATGTTGACGATCTTGCTGAACTTCTTGAAATCGAAATAGATGAAGAAGGTGTCGACACAGTAGCTGGTTTGATGGCCAAACGATTGGGAATTGTGCCTATTTCTGGTGCCCAGGTTGATATTGGAGATTACATTTTGACTGCTGAATCTGCAGCAGGGCGACGAAATCGAGTGAGTACGGTTTTAGTTTCTCTAGATACTTTTAGCGATCAAGCCACGGAAGTGAATAATGACAACTTGGAGCGCTGAAGACGAAAAATTAGTGACTTTGGCTAAAGGTGCCAGATCACGCGTAAGCGCAAATAGCGGTGCGGCATTGCGTGACACAACCGGTCGAACTTATTCCAGCGCTGAAGTAAAAACTGAATTTTTACAACTTTCTGCAATTGAATTAGTAATTGGCCAAGCGATCGCTTCAGGTGCAACAGGCGTCGAGGCTATTGTTATTTGTACTGAAAATCCATCCAACCAAAATGAACTTGAATTAATAAAAAAATTCTCAAGTGATGCGCAAATTTATTTAATTAATTTGCAAGGTGAACGTCTTGACGCGTAGTGGCTTTGCCTGCATCGTTGGGCGGCCAAATGTTGGGAAATCAACGTTAATAAATGCCTTAGTTGGCGAAAAAATTGCCATAACCTCGGATCGACCGCAAACGACCCGACATACAATTCGCGGAATTGTCACCAAGCCAAAAGGTCAGTTAATTCTGGTAGACACTCCAGGAATACACCGACCACGCACTTTATTAGGCGAACGGCTCAATGCACTAGTTGCGCAAACCTGGGCTGAAGTCGATGTGATTGTGATGTGCTTTCCGGCTAATGAACCAATTGGCCCGGGAGACCGTTTTATCGCTCAACAAATTGCCCAGCTACCTAAAGTAAAGAAAATCGCGGTAGTAACAAAAGTTGATAGCGCTGATAAAGAGACGGTTGGAAAACAACTTCTTTCCGTAAGTGAATTAGGAAATGAATTAGGAATTGATTGGGAGCAAATTGTCCCTATTTCTGCGCTCACCGGCATTCAAATAGAGCTGCTTTCTGACTTAATTCTTGATCAGTTACCCGAAGGCGAACTTCTTTATCCAGCAGGTGATTTAACTGATGAGCCAGAGCAAGTATTAGTTGCAGAACTAATCCGAGAGGCAGTTCTTGAAGATGTTCATGACGAATTACCACACTCTATAGCTGTAGTTATTGAAGAAATGGGATTGCGCAAAGACAGAAGCGCTGACAATCCGCTTATTGATATTTTTGCCGTTATTTTTGTTGAACGGGAAAGTCAAAAGCACATTGTGATCGGGAAAAATGGAAGTCGATTAAAAGAAGTCGGCACTACGGCTCGGTTAGCGATAGCAAAAATGCTGGGAACCCCAGTATTTTTGGATATAAGAGTAAAAGTTGCCAAGGACTGGCAACGAGACCCCAAGCAGTTAAATCGCCTGGGGTTTTAGTTAGTTTTTCCATTCAATTTTGGAATTAGTTCGTATCGCTTTCCGTACGTTTCCGAAACTGCCACAATTGCGGCCGCAATAGGAATTGCAATCAATGCACCGGCGGCGCCAAATAAATTAGCGAACACAATCACCGATGCAAATGCAATCGCAGGATGAATATTCATCATTAACCGACTTATTTTTGGCGTCAAAATATAGTTTTCAAATTGCTGGTAGATAGAAGCAAAAATAATTATCCAAAGCGCATTCAATGGTTCATTAAATAGCGTAAACAGAATCGGAATTACAATTCCCAAATATGTTCCAATTACCGGAATGAATTGACTAGTAATTCCAGTGATAATTGCCATCGGCAACCAATAGGGAACACCAATAGCCGCAAAGAAAATTCCATGAGCAGTGGCAGACAAACTGGCTAAAAATAATTTTGAAGCAACGAAGCCACCAGTTTTTTGAACTGCTATGTCCCAAGTTGTAACAAATATTTCCTGTGCCGTTGGACTGAGCCATCGGCCAACTGCTTGCCGAACTCGCTCTGCATCGGCGGCAAAGTAGAAGGCAAATAACAATAACGTCATCAACTGAAAAATCGCACCAATTATTGTGGACACCAAACCAACGATTCCACCGGCGAAATTACTTGCCCAAAGAGCAACTTGATCAGGACGTAAATTTAGTGAATCTTGGATTTGCGCTGTATTCAAAGTCAGCTCAAATGATGTATTAAGCCAGGACACCAGGTTGCTTAGCAAATTTGGAATGGCGCCGACTAGAGAGGCTGCCTGACTAAATAAAATCCCACCAAAAAGTGCCAGGAAGCCAATTATTAAAAGTATTAATCCAAGTAAAACTATTCCAGAAGCAGTGCCCCTGCGTAAACCTTTATTAGTTAGCCAAAGAATTCCTGGGTTCATTGCAATTGCAGTGAGCCAAGCAAGTAGTAGTAGAAATACAAAATTTCGGTTCTCTTGAAAAATCCACAGTGCAACCATTAAGCCAAGGACCCAAAATGCGATTGTGCGCAAGGTTTGATTGAGATTCTTTTGATCTACGCCAAAGAGTTTTGGGTTGGAATCTTGTGAATTTGAGCGGGTAGCCATACCTTGACGTTACCTGATCCCTCATTTTGTGTGCAGCCATGACACCATAGGTTTATGCCTAGTTATCGCGCTGAAGCAATAGTTTTACGCACCCACAAACTTGGCGAAGCCGATCGAATTATCACTTTTTTAACCCGAGAGCGCGGAAAAGTTCGAGCCGTTGCTAAAGGGGTGCGAAGAACCAAGAGTCGTTTTGGCGCCAGATTAGAGCCATTCAGTCGAGTAGATCTACTGCTTCATGAAGGAAAAAATTTAGACATAATCACGCAAGCAGAATCGTTAAATGCCTATGGTCAAGAGTTAGCAATTGATTACAGTTTATGGACTGCTGGTCAGACTATGTTAGAAACGGCTGATCGGTTAACAAGTGAGACTTCAGTCTCTGCTGAACCTCAGTACTTACTTTTAGTTGGTGCACTACGAACTTTAGTGAGCGGCGAGCATGATTCAACTTTGGTTTTAAATGCATATTTACTTAGAGCACTTGCGCTAGCGGGCTATTCGCCAAGCCTGGATGCCTGCATTGTCTGCGGAACCGTTGGAGCGCAACCATTTTTCCACGTGCCGTCAGGTGGAGCGTTGTGCTTTGAACATCGAGTACCCGGGAGCGTCGCTCCGAAAGAACAAACAATTGAGATTATGCAGGCTTTGCTACAAGGGGATTGGCAAAAAGCCGATCAAGCAACTGGTGCACAGCTAAATGAGATTTCTGGGATAGTGGCAGCTTTTACGCAATGGCATTTAGAAAAATCTCTTCGCTCATTGCCACTTGTCGACCGCACAAGCAATCTTTCATGAAAAGATATCTGAATGGAACCGCCTAAACACAGTTCAGGAGCTAAGCCTCCTAAGTTGCCAAAGGATTTAATTCCCAAACACGTAGCGCTTGTAATGGATGGAAATGGCAGATGGGCTAAAGAACGCGGTTTGCCAAGAACGGCTGGGCATGAAGCAGGCGAACATAGTTTGCTCGATTGTGTACATGGCGCCTTGGAGTTAGGCATTACACATTTATCGGCTTATGCATTTTCAACCGAGAATTGGCGCAGGTCTCCAGACGAAGTTCGCTTTTTAATGAATTTCAATCGAGATGTAATTCATCGTCGAGTTGAAGAAATGAATGAACTAGGCGTGCGGGTGCGCTGGGCCGGTCGCCGTCCAAAACTTTGGAAATCCGTTATTTCTGAGCTCGAAAATGCTGAAGAAATAACAAAACGAAATAAAAAACTGACTTTAACTATGTGTGTTAATTACGGAGGGCGAGCAGAAATAACTGATGCAATGTCTAACATTGCTCGTGACGTTAAACGCAAAAAATTAGATCCTGAAAAAATCACTGAGCGCACGATCGCTAAGTATTTAGACGAACCTGACCTTCCAGATGTTGACTTATTCATTCGCTCAAGTGGCGAGCAACGCATTAGCAACTTCTTACTTTGGCAAAGTGCTTACGCTGAGTTTGTATTTATGGACACACTATGGCCAGACTTTGATCGACGACATCTTTGGCAGGCTTGTGAGATTTTTGCCAGTCGCGATCGACGTTATGGTGGGGCAGTACCTAACCAGCAACCTTAAGCGCAATTTGCGCAGGTACCAATTAACTCAACTTGATGATCGACTAATTTGAACTTATTTGATTTAGCAATTTGATTAGCCCAAGATTCAATCATTTCATCGACGAGTTCAACTGCCGTCCCACATTCAATACAAACCAAGTGGTGATGATGTACTTTGCTGCATAGGCGATACAACGATTCATTGGATTCACTCAGAATCATGTCTACTTTGTTTTCGTTGTGCATATCACCAATGATGCGGTAAACCGTTGATAAACCAATTTTTTCACCGCGTGCTGCAAGATCTTTGTAGATTTCTTGGATGCTTACAAAACTGTCATAGTCACTTAAACAGTTTTCGACAGATTTGCGCTGTTTGGTATTTCGCTGCATTTCGATTAGTGGAGTAGCGAAACTAACGAAAACATAATCAGTACACCAGCAAAAGTTGAAACAAATGTTGACTTTGCAGGTTTATTTGAGTGAGCCTC
>CAYVZD010000008.1:0-7368 GCA_964456135.1 uncultured Bifidobacterium sp. | reverse complement strand
GCTGCGATCACACCACCGATATTGTGTTTGTGAGAATGATCGGTACTGCCAGCTTGACCATGTGGCTCATGTGCACCAATTGAACGCTCAAGAACGTGCAAAGCTAAAAATCCACCAAGGAATGCAACCATTACTGCTGGCACGTGTCCAACTTCAAGTTCAGTAATTTCAAAAACTTCAGGAAGTAAGTCAAAGGCAACAAGACCGAGTAATAAACCTGCGCTTAAGCCAAGAACTAAATGAATATTCTTTTTAGTTCGAAGGGCTAACAAGCCGCCGGCAAGTGTGGCAAGTACGGTGAGGCCCGCAACCAGGATCGCCATGTAAACTCCTTATTGAGAATGATTCCAATTTAACTTTAATGGGAATCATTGTCAATAAGAGATGTATTAAATCCAAATAGGATTAATCAATCTAAATGGTTGGCACTAAGGCAGAAATAAATGGCAAAACCCCTAAGAAAGCAGATCGAAATACTGAGTACGCCAATTTTGCTGCGTATTAGCAGTTGGCCAAAAGCAATAGTTCCGCTTCTTTTGCTTGCCTTCCTGCTTGTCGGGTTATTTGTGCCAGGCGTCGTCGGCGGATTTTTCATCTTGCTAGTGGGACTTTTTGTGGGCTGGTTACTGTATCTGTCTTGGCCGTTGCTAGCTCCGGGAGCCAGAATTCTTCGCTTGATTGCTGTAGCCGTGATTCTTGGTTCTGCATTGACTCAGATATTTCTAGTTTGATGACAGTTGGACCATTTACTTCACTGTGGGTTTTTGACCAGACAGATTTAGCTAGCTGGATGCAAGACGCAAAAAATGCGATTTTAGCTTTACAAAACAAGCCTGGTTTTATCGAAGCAATTGTGAGTCGCAGCCCAGATGAGCCAAGTCGTTTAATTGTCACTTCCAAATGGGTCGATGTTGGTTCTTACCGAAGAGCTTTATCGAGTTACGATGCAAAAATTTCAGTCTGGCCCTTTTTAGCAAATATGCATGATCAACCAAGTGCTTTTGAAGTGCTGTTGAGCGCAGATTCACAAATTATTTCCGAATACCAATCAAGTCTAGAAACCTAGCATCGTCAATTAACCCAAACTAATTGACTAGAATTAAATAACTTCGGAAAGCCGGCAACCAGTCGGATAGCCCTTAAGTGATTGTTGAGTCGATGGATCGCGTAGACGCAATTGTAAATCTATCCAAACGTCGTGGTTTTGTTTATCCTTCAAGTGAAATCTATGGTGGTTCCCGATCGGCTTGGGATTACGGTCCACTTGGCGTCGAACTCAAAGAAAATGTGAAGCGCCAGTGGTGGAAGAGCGTAGTTCAGGGTCGCGAAGATGTAGTCGGCCTAGATAGTTCAGTCATTTTAGCTCCGGCAGTTTGGCATGCATCAGGCCACATCAGTGCGTTCGTGGATCCACTCACCGAATGCACCTCGTGTCATAAAAGATTTCGCGAGGACCACTTGGTTGAAGAATTCGAAGAGCGCAAAGGTCGAAAAGCTGAAGGCGGATTAGCCGAAATCGCCTGTCCGAATTGCGGAACTAAAGGTCAATTTACCGAACCAAAAATGTTTAACGGCTTGTTGTCAACCAACGTTGGCCCAGTAGTCGATGAAAATTCTCTTCATTACCTGCGACCAGAAACTGCTCAAGGTATTTTCGTTAACTATGCAAATGTTGCTGCATCTTCACGGAAGAAGCCACCTTTTGGTATCGGCCAAACTGGAAAATCGTTTCGAAATGAAATAACTCCAGGCAATTTTATTTTCCGTACCCGCGAGTTTGAGCAAATGGAAATGGAATTTTTTGTACCTCCTGGCTCAGATGAAACTTGGCATGAGTATTGGTTACAAGAGCGCTACAACTGGTATTTGGATTTAGGCCTTTCAGCGCAGAACCTGAGATTTTTTGAGCATCCAAAAGAAAAACTTTCGCATTATTCCAAGCGAACAGTTGACATTGAGTATCGATTTAATTTTGGTGGAAGTGAGTTCGCTGAACTCGAAGGTGTCGCAAATCGAACTGACTATGATCTGAAAACCCATATGGAACATTCAGGAAAAGATTTAAGTTTCTTTGATCAAGAATCTGGCGAAAAATATATCCCATACGTGATTGAGCCAGCTGCTGGCCTAACTCGGGCGGTATTTGCGTTCATGCTTGAGGCTTACTCAGAGGACGAAGCGCCAAATACCAAGGGTGGTGTTGATACCCGAGTAGTGATGCGTTTTGATAAACGTCTTGCACCAATTAAAGCTGCAGTTCTGCCACTTTCGCGAAATGCTGATCTTTCGCCCAAGGCTCGTGACTTAGCAGCGCAATTGAGAAAGAACTGGATGATCGAATTTGATGATGCTGGTGCAATTGGTAGACGTTATCGACGTCAAGATGAAATCGGTACTCCGTATTGCATAACCGTTGATTTCGAAACGCTAGATGATCAAGCAGTTACAGTGCGCGATCGAGACACGATGGCGCAAGAGCGCATCGGCCTAGATGCCTTAGAAGGATGGCTCGCCGCTCGCCTTGTAGGTTGCTAATGTTTGCCGACATACTTGCTCGCAATCCAGTAATTGAATTGGCTCCAATGGCTGGAATAACCAATCGAGCATTTCGTCGAGTTTGCCGCGAGGCATCTACGCAACTTCGTGCGCAAGCTGGTCAACTTGATGACGATGGCACTATCTATGTAGCCGAAATGACAACTTCGCAGGCGCTACTAATGCGAAATCAAGAAACTTTAGAGCTAGTCACGTTTGATTCCGATGAAAAATTACGCAGTATTCAGCTTTATGGGGTTGATCCAAAAATTGTTGGTGATGCCGTAAACATGGTGGTTAGCGAAGACATGGCTGACCACATTGATTTAAATTTCGGCTGCCCTGTGCCTAAAGTAACTCGCAAAGGTGGCGGTAGCGCATTACCTTGGAAGCGAGATTTATTTGCCCAAATAGTGCAAGCTGCAGTTAAAAATGCTGCGGGTAAAGTTCCAGTTACGGTAAAAATGCGTGTGGGTATTGATCATGACCACATTACTTATTTGGATGCCGGAAAAATTGCCGCTGAGTCCGGTGTTACTTGGGTCGCACTTCACGGTCGAACGGCAGCACAGTATTACGGTGGTCAAGCCGATTGGTCAACGATTGCAAAATTAGTTGAGCACATCCCAGATACGCCAGTGCTTGGAAATGGTGACATTTGGTCAGCTCATGATGCAAAAAGAATGCTCGAACAAACCGGTGCAAGAGGCGTTGTGATTGGCAGAGGCTGCCTAGGCCGGCCTTGGCTATTTGGTCAAATTAGAAGTGCATTTGCTGGTCAACCCATTCCAGCAGAACCAAAAGCAAAAGATATTTTGCGTTGGATGCGCAGACATGCCGAACTTTTATGTGAGATGCACAAAGACGAGTTTTATGGTGCACGGGAAATGCGCAAACACATGGCTTGGTATTTAAAGGGGATCGTCGCTGGTAGCGAAACTAGAGGTGCATTGGCACTAATTGATTCTCTTGCACAAATGGATGAACTTCTTGCAACAATTGATCCAGATCAACAATTAACTGAAGAAATTGCCCATTCACCTCGGGGTCGAACTACTCCAGAAAAGAAAGTAAACCTACCTGACGGGTGGCTTAGTTCGCAGACTATGTCGCAAAGTGAGCAAGCAACTGTGCGCGAGGCTGAATTAAGTGTCAGCGGCGGATAATTAAATAGAAGTGGAAATTAGATTTTGAATATGTACGAAGCCGATGATTTAGCCCGATGGGTGCCAGAACCCAATAAGAGTGTGCAGCGAACTGAATTTGCGCGCGATCGGGCTCGAATTATGCACAGTTCTGCACTGCGTCGGCTTGGCGTAAAGACTCAAGTTTTAGTTGCAGCACAGGATGACTTTCCGCGCACTCGGCTTACTCACTCACTCGAAGTAGCTCAAGTGGGTCGAGAACTCGGTAGCGCACTTGGCTGCGATCCAGATCTAGTCGACACCGCATGCTTGGCTCACGATTTAGGGCATCCACCTTTTGGACACAATGGCGAAACTGCACTTAATGAACTTGCTAGCGATATCGGTGGATTCGAAGGTAACGCCCAATCATTCAGATTGTTAACCAGACTTGAACCAAAAGCAGTTTGTCCTAGTGATGGACCCCGGCCAAATGAATCCATCGGTTTGAATTTAACCCGAGCATCATTAGACGCAGCTTCAAAATATCCTTGGGTGAAGCGTGCTGGAAGTAATAAGTTTGGTGTTTACGAAGAAGATCTAGACATTTTTAATTGGGTTCGCCAAGGTCGAGTTGGCGACGAAGTTAGTTTTGAAGCCCAAGTAATGGATTGGTCAGACGATGTTGCTTACTGTGTACATGATGTTGAAGATGCAATACACGAAGGACATGTAGACGTCGGAATATTGAATTCAGATTCAGGCCGTAGCGAAGTAGTTGAGATTGCTCGAGAATGGTATGGACCGCAGTTAGATCCAAATGCACTCGATGAAGCGCTAGTTCGATTACGAAGTTTAGTAACGTGGCCGACAAGCTACGACGGCACCTTGAAATCGCAAGCTGCTTTAAAAAATTTAACCAGCCATTTGATTGGGCGCTTTTGTTTATCGGTGCAGCGAGCTACGCAAGAAAAATTTGGACATACCTCGCTAATTAGATACGGTGCAAATTTAGTTGTACCCGAGGAAAGCCGTTACGAAGTAACCGCCCTAAAGGCACTAGCAGCTCGATTTGTTATGACTAGGGCTGGCGCAGATGTTGTTTATGAACGCCAGCGGCAATTTTTTGCTGATCTTTATCCGGTAATTTCGGCGGCGCCAGAAAGCCACTTGGATTCAATCCATCTGGCGTTATGGAAAGTAGCCCCGGATGAGCGTGCCCAAAAGCGAGCAATCATTGACCAATTGGCCTCATTAACCGACGTTAGCCTCACTCAGTGGCATTCGAATCTGTGCAATTAGGCTTACGTTGTGGCTGGGCGAATTAAAGAAGAAGACGTAACCGCAGTACGCGAACGTGCCCGAATTGAAGAAATAGTTCGCGAAACAGTCACCCTCAAAGCAGCAGGCGGAGGCTCCTACAAAGGGCTTTGTCCATTTCATGACGAACGAACGCCATCTTTTCATGTCACGCCAAGCAAAAATCTTTACCACTGTTTTTCTTGCGGAGAAGGTGGAGACGTTATCACTTTTGTCCGGAAAATCGACGCCTTAAGTTTTACTGAGGCAGTTGAGAAACTAGCGGCAAAATACTCAATTAACTTGCGCTACGAAGATGGACCAAGTGGCCAGGGAAGTAATCAAGGTCAGCGGTCAAGATTAATCGAAGCGCATAATTTAGCTACCAAGTTCTTCCAAGAACAATTACATAAACCTGAAGCTGAGCATGCACGGAGTTTTTTAACTCAACGTGGTTTTGACCAGACTGCCTGGGACTTATTTGGTGTGGGTTATTCACCAGCCGGCTGGGATGGTTTACGCAGTTACCTGAAAGGCAAAGGATTTACTGAAGCAGAGTTGTTATCTGGTGGGTTATTAGTACAAGGTCAAAAAGGTGCATATGATCGGTTCCGCGATCGAGTTATGTGGCCGATCCGCGATTCTGGAGGCGACACAATTGGTTTTGGCGCTCGAAAACTAACCGATGCAGATCAAGGACCTAAATATTTAAATACCCCCGAGACTCCGATTTATCGAAAGTCTCAAGTTTTATATGGCATTGATTTAGCCAGACGCGATATGGCAAAACAACAACTGGCTGTTGTTGTCGAAGGCTATACGGATGTAATGGCATGTCATCTTTCTGGAGTTACAACTGCCGTTGCAACTTGTGGCACTGCATTTGGTAGTGAGCATGTGAAAGTTTTGCGCAGAATTTTGATGGATGATGAAGCCAAGCCTGCTTCAGTTGTTTTCACTTTTGACGGGGACGAAGCCGGTAAGAAAGCTGCGATTAAAGCATTCAACGAAGACCAAAAGTTTGCTGCAGCAACTTACGTAGCAGTAGAACCGCACGGGTTAGATCCTTGTGACCTTCGACTACAAAATGGCCCTGAAGCGGTTGGGCAACTTATTGCCAATAAAGTTCCACTTTTTGAGTTTGTTATCAAAACAACAATTGCGGAATTTGATTTAACAACCGCTGAAGGTCGAGTTGGTGCCATGCGGGCAGTAACTCCGATAGTTGCTGGAATCAAAGACAGTGCATTACGTACTGAATACACCAGAACAGTCGCTGGTTGGCTTGGAATCGATGAAGCAACATTGCGTAAAGATGTTTCAGGTAAGTCGCGCCCAGGTGCCAATCAACAAGCTGAAACAAAAAAATCAGATTCGCGCAGTGCCGCGGTTGAACGTGAAGCACTTAAATGTGTTTTGCAGTGGCCTTCTTTAGTTGGAAATTGGTTTGAATCTTTAGAAGAATCACTTTTTACCGTGCCAATGGCAGCGCAGGTATTTCAGGCTTGCGTTCAAGCAGGAAATCCATTGGAATTTGCTGATGCGAGTAAATGGGTCCAGGCCGTGCTTAATGTTGCGTCAAGCGATGAAGTCAAAGCGCAAGTTCGTGCTTTAGCAATTGAACCGCTACCTAATGACAATCCAGATAAAAAATACATTCAAGCCGTTTTAGCCCGAATCCTCGAGATGGACGCGGGACGGCGAGTTGAACAACTAAAGAGTCAACTGGCCTTGGCCGAAGTTGAGAATAATTCAACAGAACAAGACCGGCTTTTGACCGAGTTACTTTCTCTAGAAAGTTATCGCCGGAGTATGCGCGATTTTGCAATTGGCGATCAGCAGTTCGAGGCATAATGAAACTTTTTAAGAAATCAGTGCCGGAAGAACTTGCAGAGCAATTAGAAAATAAAGAGCGGGTATTTGCCTGGGCAATTCATCCAGGCGGCATTATCGGCATCACTAATTTGGCCCTGATCAGTTTGGATCACCACGAGCGGGTACGAATTCCCTGGGAATTAACAATTAGTGGCAAGTGGGATGAACCAATTTTGATTGTCACACATCAAGAAAAAATCGCTGGACAAGTACTTCAAAGAGCCTGGAACTTAGCGGAACCAGGATCTGTGCCTACTGCTGTTCGAGAACGAATAACTACAGCTCAAGTATTCGAACAAGTTAAAGAAGTTCCTGATTTTGGAAAAGTTCGTTTTATTGCGCGTAAAGGTCCGAATGGAATTATCTGGGATTTTCTGACTGATGAAAAAATAACGCAGGATTCACAAACTCACATTGAAAATACATTGCGCGACCTCAGGCAAACCTTAGGGATTTAGTCGGTTTTGGCTTAATTAAAGGCTTTGTTAGTATTGGTGAGCCAATCCCCTGTAGCTCAATTGGCAGAGCACTCGAC
>CAYVZD010000007.1:29652-38905 GCA_964456135.1 uncultured Bifidobacterium sp. | reverse complement strand
GTATGTGCAACTGGTTCCACTAAACCAATGTTCTGTGGACCAGTGAGTTGTCTGGCTAAAACAAATTTATGTTCATTACTTGAAGCAGTAACTGATGTTGCTAATCTGCGGGTTTCCCAAACTCGCTTTGTTTGGTTAGTACTGCCAGTTATGAATGGCCAAACTAACGTGAGTAATCCAATTACTGCAGATTGCGGGTTCCCAGGAAGACCAATCAAAAATCTATTGGGTAGCTGTGCCAACAATTGATGGTAGCCAGGCCTAACGTTAACGGCATCAATTAAAATTTCTCCACCAGATTGAGTAATTGCTTTGTGCAGATGATCGGCTGGACCACTAGCCGTTCCACCAGTTGTCAGAACTAAATCAGCAGTTGAATTTTTGATTGCTTCAACATGAGCAGAAAGCTCATCTGGAATGAATTTCATTTCATTAAGTTGCGCGCCCAAGTATTCCAGCCAGGCCTTTATTTGTGGACCAATTGAATCTCTTACTTGGCCACCGGTAGGGGCACCTTGAAAAATTAATTCATCGCCAAAAATAAAAACATCTACCGTTGGTTTTTCGTACACCATTACCGAGTCATAACCACATGCTGATACCAAACCAAGTAGCGCTGGGGTTAATTTTGTACTGGCTTTTATTACAACTTCATTTTCTGCAGATTCAAATCCAGCCGGTCTAATGTTTTCGCCAGATTTAGCTTCGCTCATTTTGGGCTTGAGTGAAACTAAAGAATCATTAACGTCACAATCTTCCTGTTTAAGCATGGCAAAAGTATTTTGCGGTATTGGTGCACCAGTGGCTACGTAGCAACACTGTCCTAGGCCAAGTTCAATTCCAGTAACTTGCCCAGCTAAATTTTTGCCGATTAATTTCCATGGCCCATTTCCGTTAATTGCGTAACCATCAACGCGAGAAGCAGCAAAAGGTGGAATAGCAGTTTTTGCCAAGATGTCCGTGGCCAATACATAACCACTGGCACTTGAAATCGGTAACTCAATTATTTGTTTTGGTGGTGCCACATTGTGTGCAATGTCCATCGCCACATCAAGTGGCGCATCATAAATAGTTTCGGACATGGATTTATTCTGCCTTATTACCCAGTTCGGCCCAGGTAAGTAAGGTGAACAATAATTAACTCATGGCGACAATAGTCAAAGCAGAAGTAACTACAGATGTTTTGGACGCCGATCATTTTCGCAAATTAGTGAGTGACCCATCAGCCGGAGCTGTTGTTATCTTTTCTGGCGATGTTCGAAATCATGATGGTGGTAAAGGTGTCACCTCGCTAACTTACGAAGCTCATCCCGATGCCCAAAAAGTCTTAGCTCAAGTTGTCGATCAAGTTACTCGAGATTCAGAGTTAGTAAAAGTCGCCGTTGCCCATAGACATGGCCCTATCGCTATTGGTGAATGTGCGTTTTTAGTGTGTGTTTCAGCAGCACATCGGCAAGCAGCTTTTGCCGGCTGCCAAGCAATTGTTGACGAAGTCAAAACCCAGATTCCAATTTGGAAACACCAAGTTTTTGTTGATGGCACTGATGAGTGGGTTAATTTTGCATGAGTAAATTAATCGACACTTATGGACGAGTTCATCGGGATTTGCGGGTATCGCTAACCGATCGATGCAATTTACGCTGTACGTACTGTATGCCCGCTGAGTTTAATTCTTGGTTACCGAACGAAAGTTTGCTCACTACAGACGAACTGATGACAATAATTCAAGTAGCGGTAAATGCCGGAATCACCGAAGTTCGATTAACTGGTGGAGAGCCGTTATTACGGCCAGATATCGTTGAAATTGTTCGCCAGATTTCTAAGCTAGAAAATCCACCAAAACTTTCTCTTACGACAAACGGAATTCGGCTTGCACAGTTAGCGAAACCGTTAAAAGAAGCAGGTCTTGAAAGAATCAATGTCAGTTTAGATACCCTGCAACCAGAGAGATTTAACGCACTTACGCACCGCGATCGCTTTGCTGATGTTTTAGCTGGGTTGCAGTCAGCAAAATCTGTTGGCTTAACTCCTATCAAGATTAATTCGGTTTTGATGCCCGGAGTAAATACCGATGAGGCAATTGATTTACTGAAGTGGGCAATTTCGCAGGACTATCAACTTAGGTTCATTGAACAGATGCCACTTGATGCCGGAGGCATCTGGGAGCGAACAAACATGGTTACCGCAGATCAAATATTTGAAACGCTAAGCCAGGAATTTAAGTTAACCCCTAAAGAAAATCGTGGATCTGCACCAGCAGAAGAATTCTTTGTAGACGGTGGACCACATACAGTGGGAATTATTGCCAGCGTTACTCGTCCGTTTTGTGGTGATTGCGATCGACTCAGGTTAACTTCAGATGGCCAAATTAGATCTTGTCTTTTTTCGCGCACCGAAACTGATGTCCGGGCTATTTTGCGAGATGACTTAATCGAACCCTCAGATAAATTGACTCGAATTGAAAAATTATTTATCAGCACAGTTGCAGATAAATTACCTGGACATGGAATTAATAATCCTGAATTCATTCAACCTAGTCGCCCAATGTCAGCAATCGGTGGATAACTTGACAGTAGTTAGATTTTTTGCCGCAGCGCGGGCGATTACTAAACAAGATCAGATTCAGGTTGACGCCCTAACTCTTGGCCAAGCACTAATCGAAGCCGAAACACAATTTCCAGGGTTAACTAAAGCGCTACCAAAATGTAGCTACTTAATTAACGGGCTAGCTACGAAAGACTTAACTTCGCTGGTAAAGCCAGGGGACACTATTGATGTCTTGCCACCATTTGCAGGTGGGTAGTAGTGGATTTACTTTCTCTATCCAGTAACGATTTATTAATTGCGCTTTTTCTATTTTTCGGCGCGATTCTGTATACCTCAGTGGGTCACGCTGGTTCATCCGTTTACATCGCAATCATGGCCTTATTTGGCTTGGCTGCAAATGTCATCAAACCAACTGCACTTGTGTTAAACATTTTTGTTTCATCTTTTACAAGTTGGCGATACCTGCGCGCCAAACTTTTCGATTTAAAACTATTTATTCCCTTAGCAATCGGTGCAATTCCAATGTCTTTCATTGGTGGCGGAATTGAATTAAGTAATGAAATTTATAAACCCATCGTTGGATTACTCCTTGTTTTTGCTGGAATTAATTACCTTTTTCTTGGCAAACGTCAATTTCGCAAAGAGATAACACCGCCTAAATTTTTAGCCGCCTTATTTGTTGGAGCCAGCATCGGGCTATTAGCTGGACTCACTGGTACCGGGGGAGGAATCTTTCTTTCGCCAATAGCGTTGTTGTTTAATTGGTCTGCGGTTAAACAAATATCTGGGACAACGTCGTTATTTATTTTGACTAACTCAGTATTTGGGTTACTTGGCCACGCAAGTTCAGTCAGTCAACTTCCCAGCACCTTGCCCGTTTTTGTTGTCGCAGTATTACTTGGTGCCGCAATTGGCACAGTGCTGGGAATTACTAAGTTTTCAAATGAAAAAGTAAAGCGAGCACTGGGCCTGGTGCTAATTATTGCTGGGTTAAAACTCACCTTAGGACTTTAAAAATTAGGTCGGCTAAACTTTACTTCTAATGTTTAATTCACTTTCGGACAAACTTGCTTCTACGTTTAAGCAGTTACGCGGTAAAGGTCGGCTATCCGAAAGTGATATCGACGAAACTGTCCGGGACATTCGAATTGCTTTACTCGATGCAGACGTAGCCCTTCCAGTCGTGCGCGATTTTTGCGCAAAAATCAAAGAACGCGCATTGGGTAGCGAAGTATCCGCAGCATTAAATCCTGCTTCGCAAATTATTAAAATTGTTAATGAAGAACTAACTTCGATTTTAGGTGGCCAAACTCGCCGAATTAAGTTAGCTAAAAATCCACCCACCGTAATTTTGCTCGCTGGTTTACAAGGTGCTGGTAAAACCACTTTGGCTGGCAAATTAGCAGTCCACTTACGAAGTCTTGGTCATCAACCAATCCTGGTAGCAGCAGACTTACAAAGACCAAATGCAGTTGATCAACTTAAGATCGTTGGCGAACAAGCACAAACTCCAGTGTTCGCCCCAGAGCCAGGTAACGGAGTTGGCGATCCGATAAAAGTTAGTCGCGAAGGAATTTTGTTTGCGCAGCAGAAATTACATGACATTGTGATTGTAGATACTGCTGGTCGATTGGCAATCGATGCGCAGTTAATGGATCAGCTTCGTAAAATCAAAAAGGAAGTTTCGCCAACCGAAACCTTGCTCGTAATTGACGCAATGACGGGTCAAGACGCCGTTAATACTGCCGCAACATTCGCTCAAGAGATTGGCCTAGATGCTGTTGTTTTAACAAAACTTGATGGTGACGCTCGCGGTGGCGCTGCATTGTCAGTGGCAACTGTGACGAATACCCCAATCATGTTCGCCTCTACTGGCGAAAAATTAACAGACTTCGAAATTTTTCATCCAGATCGAATGGCATCCCGAATTCTCGACATGGGTGACGTACTCACGTTAATCGAACAAGCCGAAAAAACTTTCGATCAAGAACAAACGGCTAAGTTAGCTAAAAAAGTACAAACTGGTGACGATTTCACACTTACTGACTTTATGGATCAAATGAAGCAGCTAAAGAAAATGGGAAACTTCAGCAAAATGCTTGGCATGTTGCCCGGCGCTGGCGAGATGAAAAAACAACTCGAAAATTTTGATGAAAAAGAGTTAGATCGAGTTGAAGCAATAATTTCATCAATGACTGTGGCTGAGCGAGAAGATCCAAAAATCTTGAATGGCTCAAGACGGTCACGGATTGCAAAGGGTAGTGGCACTCAAGTTAGCGACGTAAATAACTTAATTGATCGTTTTACGGTTGCCGCAAAAATGATGAAGCAAATGGCAAAAGGTGCTGTACCTAATTTGCCAAACATGCCCGGTATGCCAAATATGGGTGGACTTGGTTTACCTAAACCTGCAGCACAAAAGAAAATGCAAAAACCAGGTAAGGGTGCCAAAAAATCGGGCAACCCAGCTAAGCGCGCAGCTCAAGAGGCAGGTTTAGATGTATCTGATCAAAAACCAGCAGATAAATTAACTTCGTTGCCGAATGCCTTTAAAGACTTTTTGTAACACCTAGATTTAGATTTTTCTTGAATAGTTCAACATCTGGAACCTGAATCACAATTGAACTATAAAAGTGATCGCGTAAGTTGATTCGTACTGTCTGGTTGGCTAGTTTTCGGCGGGCATTCCAAAATTCGCGAGTTTTCCGACTCCGCCAGTATGTACCGCCGATTAAGACAAAGGCGTAAGTGCCAGGTGCGCGAAGGCCACCTATTTGCTTAAAGATTTGCGGTCCAGCATCAACACTTTCGATTTGATCTAACCGGAACTTAATTCCGCCGGGCTTGCAGTTAATTAGCTGGTCGAGAATGGAAAAGTTAATCGATACTTGGTTCTCAGAAACTTCAATTTTTGGGTACATATTTATAGTTTAATCATTGAGTATTCGGGCAATAATCAGTCAATTTCCCCAAATCAAGGGGATCTGGCAAACTATGTCAGGTAATCCCGAACTATCAGCCGGCCCTCTAACCGCTGAAAGTTTGGATTCATCGATCGCCAAGTAAAAGTTTTACCCCACTAAAACTTTAAAAGCTGTGATCACCCCAATTAACAGGAGACATAAAAAACGTGGCTGTAAAGATCAAGTTAAAGCGACTTGGCAAAATTCGTAATCCGCAATATCGCGTAGTAATTGCTAACTCACGTACTGCCCGTGATGGACGTTCCATCGAAGAAATAGGTTTGTACCACCCAAAGGAAGAACCGAGCTTAATTCAAATCAATTCTGAACGCGTTCAGTATTGGTTAGGCGTTGGTGCACAGCCAACTGAACCAGTGCTTGCGTTATTAAAGATCACCGGTGACTGGCAAAAATTTAAGGGTCTTCCAGGTAGCGAAGGCACACTTAAAGTTGCGCCACCAAAGGTTGATAAGAACACAGTTTTCGCACAAACAGTTCAAGCAGTTGCAAATGAACCTCGCACACCAACTATCCGACCAAAGGTTGAAAAACCTGTAGCTGAAGAAGCAAAGGTTGAAGAAGTTAAAGCCGAAGAACCAGCTGTCGCAGAAGCTACTACTGAAGAAGTTGTAGAAACTGCTGCTCAGGTTGCTGACGAATCTGGTAGCGAAGCACCAACTGACGCAACTTCAGCTGATGAAGTAAGTGCAGAAGTAACCGAAGAGGCATAAACATGCTGGACGAGGCTTTAGAACATCTCGTAAAGGGCATTGTCGATCATCCAGATGATGTGGTTGTGCGCGAAAAAAATCGCAAAGGGCCAACCCTTGAAGTTCAGGTCAATCCTGAAGACATGGGTCGAGTAATCGGAAAAGCTGGACGTACTGCGAGTGCACTTCGCACTGTAGTTAACGCACTTTCAGAAAAGAATGTGCGCATCGACATCCTTGATGTAGACGAACGCTAATTCAATGCAGCTCGTTGTCGGGCGAATTGGTCGTGCACACGGTGTGCGTGGGGATCTCTTTGTAGAACCGTTAACTGACGAACCAGAATTGCGCTTTGCTGTTGGCACTAAGTTACAAACTGAAAAAAATGGGCAGTTAACAGTTGCGCAGCACAAGTGGCACAGCGGTCGACTTATTTTGCATTTCACCGGAGTTGATGATCGAAATGCAGCAGAACTACTGAAAGGTAGTCAACTCTTAATTGATGTTGATCCAAGTGTGCTTCCAGAGGATCCTGATGAATTCTATGACCATCAACTAGTGGGCTTGAAGGTTGTCTTTAACGACCAAATCATCGGCCAAGTAAAAGAAGTTATTCATCTTCCGGCCCAGGATTTACTTGCGGTAACCAAATTGGATGGGGTAGAAGTTTTAATTCCTTTCGTAAAGCAAATAGTGCCCCAAGTTGATTTACGAGCCGGAAAAATAGTCATTACTCCGCCACCTGGTTTATTAGACGATTCGCAGGCAGAAGAAGCAGGAGAACGGGAATGAAAATAGATGCCGTCACTGTGTTTCCTGATTATCTAATACCGCTTCGCTTGTCTTTGATCGGTAAAGCGATCGAAGATGGCTTAATTGAATTAACGATCCATGATCTTCGAGATTTCGCGCACGATAAACATAAAACAGTTGATGACTCACCGTATGGTGGTGGCCCAGGAATGGTGATGAAACCAGAGCCATGGGGCGAAGTACTGGATGAGCTAGTTTCACCTGAGTCAGTCTTAGTTATTCCGACCCCATCTGGAAAACCGTTTAACCAACAGCTTGCTAACGAGTACTCAACTGCTAAACATTTGATTTTTGCCTGCGGTAGATACGAAGGTATTGATAGTCGAGTAGCCGAGCACTTTAAGCAAAGAATTCGCGTTGATGAAGTTTCACTTGGTGATTATGTATTAGCTGGTGGCGAAGTAGCCGTTTTAGTAATAGTTGAAG
The DNA here is from genome assembly GCA_964456135.1 of uncultured Bifidobacterium sp. Classification (GTDB taxonomy): domain Bacteria; phylum Actinomycetota; class Actinomycetes; order S36-B12; family UBA5976; genus UBA5976. The sequence continues at coordinate 31,446 of CAYVZD010000007.1, read as the reverse complement.
CACTAGCTCGATTGATTCCGGGTGTGCTTGGCAATAGTGAAAGTGTCCAAGATGATTCGTTTGCCATTGGTCAGATGGAAAAACTTCTTGAAGGACCGGTTTACACCAGACCACCTGAGTGGCGAGGCTTATCAGTCCCAGAAGTTCTAATGTCTGGCGATCATAAAAAAGTTGCGCAGTGGAAATTAGAACAGGCCAAAGATAAAACGGCCAAGATTAGACCAGACTTAGTCGACTAACTTAAGTTTTGGATCATTAAAAATAACTTCATTCAGGGCGTAGTTAATTTCGGCGATTGAAAGCGCTTCAGTTGTAGCAGTGTTCATATAAAACTGCTTAAAGTTAGCAGTCTTTAATGCTGTTAAAGCCTTGCGATGGTTTAGCTTTAGATACATCTGCGTGGTGTTTTTAATCCGGGGGAAGCTCTCATTTACTGTGCCACAGTTGTATCCGAAGATTGTTAAGGCAACATCTGCCTCGGCTGGTGAAACTTTACTGATTACACCCATATCTTCAACATGTATCAGCGGTCTTGGAGTACTGGTTCGAGCCCAGAATTGCACACAAGTTCTAAGTCGATCCTTGGCATTTATTTCGTAACCGAATTCATCAACATAGTTAATAGTTAAATCAAGATCGCGAACTAATTGAAAATTTCGATCTAACTTATTTATCACAGTCCACTTGCGCCATGATCTTGGAACAATAAATGCAATTAAATCTGAGTGTGGCGCAGCATGATTAAAAAATGGAATTGAAAGTGAGTTATTCCGGCCAAAAGGTGGGTTACTGACCGTAATCAAGTTTTTAGCCGTTAAGGAAGTTTCTAAAAAACTGCCAAGTTTTACTTCTGGGTGTAGTGGCTCAATATCGAAACTGGTAACTTTTGAAATTCCTAGGTCATGTGCAGCTTCGATAAAAGCCCCGGTGCCTCCAGCAGGTTCTAAGAAATGTCGTTTAGTTAAATTTGGAATTAACTCATTAACGTGCGCAAGTATTTGAACTGCAGTATCGCGCGGGGTATAAAACTGTTCTTTTCCAGTAACTCGAGTATTGCCTAACTTAACCAGCGCGTTTTTCGTCGCCGGTGGCAAAATAGTCGAGCTCATTTGGGGAAGCCTGTCTTGATAGGGAAGTAGTGGGGAAGTTAAGTAAAACAAGCATATATATGAACGTCGTTTTGGTCTAGTGCCAAAAATTTGCTCCGCAGATACTCGATGTGGCAAAGTAAAGGACTGTTGGGTCGCGAACGAACTGCCATAGGGGTCGATCGCAAATGACTTTCAACATTAAATCCGGCAAGACCTTTGATTAGGGCTTTCGACCTATGGCGTTAAGTTCAGTGGAGTAATAATGCACTTCTTAGATGAAGTTGATGGCGCATCCCTTAAGTCTGATATTCCAGATTTTCGCGCTGGAGATAATGTAAAAGTTCACGTACGAGTTGTTGAAGGTAACCGCTCTCGTATTCAGATCTTCCAAGGCGTTGTATTGCGTCGCCAAGGTGGTGGAGTTCGCGAAACTTTCACCGTTCGTAAAGTTTCTTTCGGCACTGGCGTAGAGCGTACTTTCCCAGTTCACTCGCCAATCGTTGAGAAAATTGAACTAGTTAGTAAAGGTAACGTCCGTCGGGCGAAGCTTTACTACCTACGTGATCTTCGCGGAAAAGCCGCCAAGATCAAAGAAAAGCGCGATAACGAATAAATCGTTTTCATTCAAAGGCCTGCTTCTCGCAGGCCTTTGTTATTTTGGGCAGATAGTAAAAATAACCTCTTTATTAAGTAGATTTGGTAA
>CAYVZD010000007.1:0-29552 GCA_964456135.1 uncultured Bifidobacterium sp. | reverse complement strand
TTTGTTATTTTGGGCAGATAGTAAAAATAACCTCTTTATTAAGTAGATTTGGTAAACAAGTAGATTTGGTAAGCAATGAGACACGCAGCCAAGAAGCCAAAAAAGCAACCTAGTTTAATTCGCGAATTATTAACTGTTGTTGTTACCGCACTGGTGCTTTCAATTTTGGTGCGAACTTTTCTGATTCAAGCCTTTTATGTACCCAGTGCGTCGATGGAAAATACACTTCAGCGCAATGATCGAATTGTGGTCTCGAAAATTAGTACCGAATTATCTGGAATAAATCGAACTGACGTTGTCGTTTTTCATGACCCAGGTAACTGGCTGGGTGAAAACTTTCCAAATCCTTATGACAACCCAATTGGTCGAGCATTGCAATTCGTTGGAATTTTGCCAGCCAACTCAGGAAACGATTTGGTTAAACGAGTAGTTGGTGTTGCCGGCGATCAAATCGAATGTTGCGATGCAAATGGCGCTTTGCTTTTAAATGGAAAACCATTTAGTGAGCCGTACCTAGTCGAAGGCACCATGAGTAATCAAATTACCTTCAAAGTTTTGGTTCCGGAAAATCATATTTTTGTCATGGGTGATAATCGAAGTAATTCAGAAGATTCCCGTTATCACTTGGATTTAAACAGTGGAATGGTTCCGTTAGAAGAAGTAATTGGTCGAGTAGTTGTGCGCATCTGGCCAATTGATCGAATTGGTGGAATTGAAAACTAGGACACAAAAACCGATGCCTGATCTGGCAGTTGAGTTTGAATTTCTTGAAGCTGGCTTTCAATATGTTGGTGGAATAGACGAAGTTGGTAGAGGGGCGCTGGCTGGTCCAGTAGCTGTTGGCGTAGTTGTTATTTCCAAAGACGTTGGCCCGATTCCAGAAAATCTGACAGATAGTAAGTTGATTTCAAAACCTATTCGTGAATCGCTAATTCCAGTGTTAGAAAATTGGGCACATGATTTTGCTATTGGGTACGCAAGCCCAAGTGAAATCGATGACATTGGCATTGTTGGCGCCTTGCGGCTGGCTGCAAATCGAGCAATTTCACAATTACGCACTAAACCTCACCAGGTAATACTTGACGGCAAACATAACTGGCTACAAACCAATAGCGATGAAAGTCTGACCAAATTTCAGGTCACGACAAAAGTTAAGGCCGATCAAAGCTGTGCAACTGTTGCCGCAGCAAGTGTTTTGGCAAAAGTTGCCCGAGATAATTTGATGTTGCAAGCTGACCAGACGTATCCCGAATACGGCTTTGCAAAAAATGTTGGTTATGGCAGTGCCAGCCACATGGCAGCAATTCAAAAATTTGGACCTTCGCAGTTTCACCGGAGGTCTTGGAACTTACCAAAGTCGGGCTAATAGGCTAGAAGTATGTCGGCTGACGAACTAGAGCGCTACGAAGCAGAGCTCGAACTTGAGTTATATCGTGAATACCGAGATTTAGTTCATTTATTCAATTACATAATTCACACTGAACGCCGAGTTTATTTAGCAAATGGTGTCGACGTGCAAGTTCGTACGAATGAAGCTGGCGATGTCTATTTTGAAGTAGTACTTAGTGATGCCTGGATTTGGGATATTTATGGCCAAGCCAGATTTGCTAAAAAAGTTAAAGTACTTACTTTTAAAGATGTGAACGTTGAAGAATTAGCTAAACCTGACTTAGATTCACTAAATTAATCAGTTCAAACCACAAGTGAATTCTTTCCACAAATAGCATTTCGAAATTTAACTTCTCCATAGTTATCGCCATGATTTGGCAGTGCGCTTATCAAATCAACAGCTGGGCAAACTTGGCGAGGACTTCGCAACCAAGTGGTTTATTGACAAAGGTTTTCGGTTACTTGATAGAAATTGGCGCCATGGGCGCGTTGAACTAGATCTGGTAGTCGGTAAAGATGACCTAGTTATCTTCGTTGAAGTTAAAACCCGAACAAATTCAGATTTTGGTGGCGCGGTTGCAGCAATAACAAAACAAAAAGTAAATAACTTAACGCGAGCGGCACTCTATTGGCTAGGAAAGAATCGATACGCAGCCGACGGAATCCGAATTGATTTATTAGCCCTGCAGTATGACGGAAAAGATTTTCGTGTAACTCACATTCCTGGAATTAGCTCATGGGTTTAGCCCGAACACGAAGTGTTGTATTAACCGGAGTGCAAGGCATGTTGGTTGAAATTGAGGCGTACATCAGTGCTGGTTTACCAGGAATGAATATCGTTGGACTTGGTGATACGGCTGTTGCTGAAGCCCGAGATCGAGTCCGGGCGGCAATTTCCAACAGCAAATTAAGTTGGCCAGGTGAGCGAAAAATTACTGTTGGGTTATCACCAGCCTCACAACATAAAAGAGGCTCAGGTTTAGATCTTGGCATTGCGCTTGCTTTACTGGCAGCTGATGGACAAGCACCTGAAATGGCTGACTTGATTGTTGTCGGTGAATTAGCTCTTGATGGAAAAGTGCGACCAACCCCAGGAGTTTTGGTGGCTGCTTTAACTGCCTACCAGTTAGGTTTTCCAAAAATTATGGTGCCAATAAATCAGCAGGCTGAAGCGCAACTTGTACCGGACTTAGTTGTCATTGGAGTTAGTTGCTTGCGTGATGCATTGGCTTATTTAAAAGGTGAAGAATTTGTTGCTCATGAAGATAAAGAACTGCAATATCAAAATTTACCGGCTGAAAATTTTCCACTTGATTTAAGTGATGTTCGCGGTCAACCAATGGCTAGACGGGCGCTAGAAATTGCTGCAGCGGGCGGACATCATTTAGCAATGATGGGTAGTCCTGGTGTTGGTAAAACTATGTTGGCCCAGCGACTGCCAACTTTGTTGCCGCAATTAGACGATGAAATGGCGGTGGCAGTTACCGCAATCCACTCTGCAGCTGGCACGTTAACTCCGGGACAAGGATTAATTCGCACTGCGCCGTTTCAGGCTCCGCATCACACTGCGACTTCGACTGCATTAATCGGAGGCGGAAGTAACTATGCCCGAATTGGCATGGTGACACTTGCACATGGCGGAGTTCTTTGTATAGATGAGGCAGCTGAATTCAATCGACCAGTTTTAGATGGATTGCGTCAACCACTAGAAACAGGTGAAGTTACTATTTCTCGTTCGGGATTTAATGTCGTGCTTCCGGCAAAATTCCAACTTGTTTTAGCGTCCAATCCATGCCCGTGTGGGAAATTCGTTGGTACTGGGAGTGAATGTAGTTGCGCTCCGCAAGTGCGGCGCAGATATTTAGCTAGACTCTCTGGTCCATTACTTGATCGAATAGATATTCGAGTCACTTTAAATCGGCCAACACTTGCCGAGTTGGATTCAAATCAAAGTTCTGACTACGACTCAAAAACAGTTGCAAAACGGGTAGTAACAGCTCGAGCTAAAGCTGCCCAGAGATTAGCAAAAACACCGTGGCGACTTAATGCTCAAGTACCTGGTCCCACTTTGCGAAAAGATTTTGCACTTTCTGCACCTGTTCGAGAATTGTTAATTAAAAGTGCCAAGCAATTTTCAGCCCGCGGTGTCGACAGAACAATTCGTCTTGCTTGGACGATCGCCGATTTAGCCGATCATGAAACACCAACTATTGATGATTTAACTGAGGCACTAATTTTCCGAGACGGAAACGGAAGCTGGCAGATTTGATCAATGATTTAACAGCCCGAGTAATACTTGCTAAATATGCCTCGCCTGGTGATGAAAAAGTCGGCGCCTTAGTTGCACAATTTGGCGCACCGATTGCAATAGAAAAACTTATACAGGACCCGAAAAATAGTGCGCTAACTAGCCGAATTCGCCAAGCCAACTTTGACCAAGATTTTGAACAGATAATGCAAGCAACTCAAGAAAGTCAAAGCATAATTTTGACACCAGAAAATATTTGTTGGCCAAAAAAACTAAATGATCTAGATTTTGCTAGCCCCTATTGCTTGTGGGTTAGCGGAGATGTAACAAAACTAATTGCGCTAGAAAATTCATGTTCAGTTGTTGGGGCACGGGCTGCAACTAGTTACGGTGAGCGAGTGGCAACCGAAATTGGCTCGACGTTGGGCGAATGGGGTATCACAACTGTCTCAGGTGGCGCTTTTGGAATTGATGCTGCGACTCATCGCGGGTCAATTGCTGCAGATGGCCAAACAATTGCCGTGCTGGCCAGTGGAATAGACGTACCTTATCCAGGAGCACATGCAGGATTATTTAAGAAAATTTCTGAAGTTGGTTTAGTGCTAACTGAAGCACCTCCCGGTAGCTTGCCATTAAAGCAAAAGTTTCTGACCAGAAATCGATTAATCGCTGCGCTTAGTAGCGATGTAGTAGTTGTAGAAGCTGCACTTAGATCAGGTTCTTTATCGACTGCCAACTGGGCTAATGCACTCGGGCGCCGAGTTTGGGGAGTGCCAGGTCCGATCACCAGCGCAACCTCGGCTGGCGTGCACGCTGGGATTAGAAATGGCTCGATGCAAATAATGCTCGAAGTTGCAGACTTAATTAAATAACTGCTACGCACTCTTAGACATTTTTGAATTTGGAATTCTGACACTTTTACCAAGTAAGCAAATGTCCTTGCTAAAAGTCTATTTACTTGTCACCGTAGATAAATGAGTTCTTCGGATGTAGATTTTGGCGCAAGCCTAGATCGATTTATTCAATATATTGAACTTGAATTGGGCCGAAGTAAAAATACTGCGACTGCGTATCGCAAAGATTTAGAAAATTTAATTGAATTTGTGACTGCCCAAGGGTGCGTCAAGCTTGCTGACGTTGGGATTATGGAATTACGTGGTTGGCTAGCCGGACAACGTAATAGCGGTCTAACTTCAGCCACATTGGCAAGGCGAGCAACTGCAGCAAGAACTTTTTTTGCTTGGGCTACGGCGCAAAAACACCTGACTGAAGATCCTGCCGCAAGCTTAGTTATTCCTAAAGTAAGTAAGCGGTTACCTAATGTGTTAGCGCAAGAGCAAGCCACCGAAGTTATGAATCGGGCTGCTTTGCGAGCAGATGATAACTCGCCATCACACATCCGAGATTTAGCAATTTTGGAATTACTTTATGCAACTGGAATTCGAATCGGCGAATTAGTTGGATTAGATATTTCGGACATTGACCAAAATCGACGAACAATTCGGGTGACTGGCAAAGGCTCAAAACAGCGAGTTGTCCCTTACGGATCGATTGCCGATCGGGCAATCTCGATGTACTTAAAGTCTGCTCGAAATATGTTGGCCAATGATGAAAGTGGCCTGGCGTTATTTCTTGGCGCCAGAGGTAAGCGAATTGATCAACGCGTAGTTCGCAAAATGGTAACCGAATTATTAGCAAGTCTCGAAGGCGTTCCAGATTTAAGTCCACATGGTTTTCGCCACTCGGCTGCAACACATTTAATTGAGGGCGGTGCAGACATTAGGGCAGTGCAAGAAATACTTGGCCATGCCAGCTTGTCGACAACTCAGTTATATACCCATGTATCTATGGATCGATTACGTGCAGTTTTTGAGCAAGCACACCCGCGTGCTTAAGTTTTAATTAGCTAACGGTAAAAGCCGAACTCGTGGATAAACCAAAAGTAATGGATTTAAATATTTTCCATTTCTAATTGCCCCCCAATGTAAACACCAAACAGTTTCGCTATTTGCGCAGTGACTTTCACCAACTGAAAGCGTGCCAATTAATTGACCAGCTTTTACTTGTTCACCAACCTCAACTATCGCAGTCAATGGTTCGTAAGTAGTTCTGACTAAACCATGACTAATTACAACAACTCCTTTGCTGGCAAGCAGACCGGCATACACAACTACTCCGCTGCCTGCGGCAAAAACTTGATCGCCTAACTGACCGCGATAATCAACGCCACGATGACCAGCCAGCCAATTTTGTGCTGGAGGTTCAAATGGTCTGGAAGTTTTCGTTTCGGTAGTTGGCAACACCCATTCAGGAGAACTTTCGTTCGCAAAAACGGGTGAAAGTAAACCAGATGAAAATGCGATGAAAGCAATTACTGAAAAATATCTGTACTTACCTGATGATCTTTTCTGTCTCATGGAATTGGTTATCCCAGTCGATTGGGTAGTCAGCCAGGACAGATTTTGAACTGGGGATATCGATTTAATGTGTATTTCTTGGGTTATTTGAACCGGCTAGAACCCACTAAACTTAGATTTCGCACCTAGTAATAGGTGACATCACAGGTTCACCCAGTGATCTGAAAGCCCATCGGTCTTGCTCCGGCAAGCGGACTCCAGACACAGAACCAAGGGCACAACAAAGTGCAAAACCGAGAATGAGGTCAGTGCGAACTGACCTAAGAAATGGGAGTAATCCATGGCCGTAATTTCGACCAGACAGCTTCTGGAAAATGGTGTTCACTTCGGACATCAAACCCGTCGCTGGAATCCAAAGATGAAGCGTTTTATTTTCACTGAACGCAATGGCATCTACATCATTGACTTACAACAGTCACTAGCCTTCATCGATCGTGCTTATGACTATGTGCGCGAAACAGTGGCACGCGGTGGAACCGTACTTTTTGTTGGTACTAAAAAACAAGCACAAGAAGCAATAGCCGCTCAGGCAACTCGTGTAGGTATGCCATACGTAAACCAACGTTGGTTAGGCGGCATGTTAACCAACTTTGCAACTGTGGCAAAGCGGGTAGCTCGTCTCAAAGAACTAGAAGCAATCAACTTTGATGACACTGCTGGTACTGGTTTAACTAAAAAAGAATTACTTGTACTTCGTCGCGAAAAAGAAAAACTTGAATTAGTTCTAGGTGGCGTTCGCGATATGCACAAACTTCCAAGTGCAATTTGGGTTGTCGACACCAACAAAGAACATATTGCAGTTGGCGAAGCACACAAACTAGGTATTCCAGTTGTTGGAATCCTTGACACTAACTGTGATCCAGACGTAGTCGATTTCCCAATTCCAGGTAATGATGACGCACTTCGTGCAGTTGGTTTATTAACTGGCGTTATCGCTGACGCAGTTGCTGAAGGTTTAATTGCTCGCTCAGGTAATGCACCGGCTGGCACAACCGAAGCAGAGCCACTAGCTGAATGGGAAAAAGAACTTCTCGAAACTAGTGCAACTGCACCAGCTCAAACACCCGCTGAATAAAACTTAAAGTCAGCCAAGTAGCTAAAACTACTTGGCTGACTTAAAACTGCAAGAAATCAAATACTTTAACTGCAAACTAACTGATTAAGGATTAATAAATGTCTATCTCAGCCGCTGACGTCAAGAAACTACGTGACGTAACTTCTGCCGGAATGATGGAGTGCAAGAAAGCGCTTGAAGAAGCAAATGGTGACTTCGATAAAGCCGTAGAAATTTTGCGTATCTCTGGTGCAGCCAAAGCTGCTAAGCGTGGAGCCGAACGCGAAACCTCAGCTGGTCTAATTGCCAATGACGGTGGTGTTTTAGTTGAACTACTTTGCGAAACCGACTTCGTAGCAAAGAATGAAGACTTCTTAAAGCTGGCTAACCAAATTGCTGCTGCAGTTAAAGCAGCAGGCGCTAAGGACAGCGCACAAGCCAGTAACTTACAACTTGACGGAGGCGACACTGTTGCCCAGGCGATTGAAAAAATGGCTGGGGTAATTGGCGAAAAACTTGAATTAGGTCGTGTGGCAAATCGTGACGGTGACGTTGCAGTTTATCTACACCGCCGTTCAAACGACTTGCCACCAGCAGTTGGCGTTTTAGTTAACTATTCCGGCAGCGAAGACGTAGCTCGAAGTGTTGCAATGCAGATTGCTGCCATGCGCCCAAGTTACTTAACCCGCGATGAAGTTCCAGCAGACGTTGTTGAGACCGAAAAGCGCATTGCTGCCGAAACAGCTAAAGAAGAAGGCAAGCCAGAAGCCGCACTGCCAAAGATTGTTGAAGGCAGAGTTAATAGTTACTTCAAAGATAACTGTTTACTTGAGCAAGCTTCGGTACAAGACAACAAAAAAACCGTTAAGCAAATTTTGGATGAAGCTGGCACCAGCGTGACAGGTTTTAGTCACTTCGAAATCGGTAAGTAACCCAGAAAAACTATTTGCCAGGGCAACCTACATGGTTGCCCTGGTTATTTTTTGGGGTGATTTAGTCAAAAAAGTCAGATTGTTGAACCACAGCGACGAAAATTCGCCGGTCAAGTTTCGAATCGACTAGCAATACGGCAAAATAGAGGCGTGGCTACCGACATTTCAAATACTGCAGTAGCCAAAGGTCTTTGGCCAGGTGTGCCAGCAAATGGTTGGAATCGAGTTCTTTTAAAACTCTCTGGTGAAGTTTTTGCTGGTGAGGGAAAACTTGGTGTTGATCCAAACGTTGTTGCTGACATTGCTCGGCAAATTGCTGAAGTTGTAAAAACTAAAACTGAAGTTGCGGTTGTAATTGGTGGCGGCAATTATTTCCGCGGCGCTGAATTATCCGAACGTGGAATGGATCGAGCACGAGCTGACTACATGGGCATGCTCGGTACGGTAATGAATTGTTTAGCCCTCCAGGATTTTCTAGAAAAGCAGGGCATCGATACCCGAGTCCAAACAGCAATCCCAATGAGTCAAGTTGCTGAACCCTATGTTCCGCGTCGCGCTGCTCGTCACTTAGAAAAAGGTCGAGTAGTTATTTTTGGCGCAGGTTTAGGTGCACCGTTTTTTAGTACCGACTCTTGTGCAGCACAACGTGCCCTAGAAATTGGTGCCCAAGTTGTTTTGATGGCAAAAGGTGTCGACGGAGTTTATGACAGCGACCCACGCACAAATCCAAAAGCCAAATTTTACGAAACGCTTTCGCACGATGAAGTACTTTCACAGAATCTAAAAGTTGCTGATGCTACGGCGATCAGTCTTTGTCGAGATAACCAATTACCGATTGTGGTTTTCAATTTATTAGTAGATGGAAACATCGCCCGAGCTGTGCGTGGCGAACGCATTGGCACCCTAGTTTCAACCAACTAAAGATACGAGGAAATCGTGATTGAAAATATTTTGAAAGATGCTCAGGAAAAGATGGATAAAGCCATTGAAGTAACTCGTGAGGATTTTTTAACTGTGCGTGCTGGCCGAGCATCGGCCTCGTTATTTTCAAAAGTTATGGTTGAGTACTACGGCACGATGACCCCGATTATGCAGGTTGCTTCTATTCAAACTCCTGAAGCTCGAACTGCTACCGTCACTCCTTTCGATAAGAGCGCACTTGGTGCAATTGAGCGGGCGATTCGCGACTCAGATCTTGGAGTGAATCCATCTAATGATGGCGTGGTTATCCGAGTCCCATTCCCACAATTAACCGAAGAACGTCGTAAAGAATTTATTAAAGTAGCCAAAACTAAAGCTGAAGATGCAAAAGTTTCGATCAGAAATATTCGTCGGCATGCCAAAGAGGCCTTAGAAAAACTGGCTAAAGATGGCGATGCTGGTAAAGATGAAGTTGCTCGGGCGGAAAAAACTCTTGAAGAGTTGACTACAAAAACTGTTGCCCATGTTGACGAAATGTTGAAGCACAAAGAGGCTGAGTTACTCGAGGTTTAGTGATGACTACACCTAACTATGGCCGAGCTGGTCGAAATTTACCCGCAGCAACGGCGGTTGGGTTAGGGCTTCTTGGTTTAGTGATCCTGTCGCTATTTTCAGAACCACTCTTATTTGCTTTCATAGCTGCATTTGCCATGGTGCTTGCAGTACGTGAAATGAATTTAGTTTTAGTAGTTGGCCTATCAACTCGGATGGCTTTAGTTTTACAACTTTGTGCCCCGGTAATCGTTTTAGTTGCGGCGTTCACAGACGCAATAGGTTTATTAATCGCTTATGTAGCCAGTATTTTGCTAGTACTAATTACTCGACTCTTTGATGGTCAAGAAGCTTATGTGCACCATGTATCCCGTTCAATTTTTATTTTGACGTATGCACCTTTACTGGCAAGTTTTGCCGTTTTGTTAAGCACACAAGAAAACGGTGCCTGGAAAGTTATGGCATTTGTACTACTAACTGCAGCCACAGATTTTGGTGGCTATGTTTTTGGTGCCAGATTTGGTAAACATCCAATGGCACCAAACATCTCGCCAAAAAAATCTTGGGAAGGTTTCGCTGGCGCATTAGTACTTCAAGTTCTAGTTGGTGCCTTACTTTGGCAGTATGTTTTTGAGCAAAATCCAGTTGAAGGTGTCTTAGTTGGCTTAATTATGTTGGGTGCAGCCACATTTGGTGACTTAATCGAATCGATGATTAAGCGTGACTTAGGTATTAAAGATATGGGTAATTTGTTACCCGGCCATGGTGGTGTGATGGATCGGTTGGATTCACTCTTGGTTAATGCCTTTTTTGCCTGGGTACTTTTTGGAATTTTTCTTTAAGCAAATTTTCAAAATAGTTAAATTCACAGTTCGCTCGAAACTCAACGTAGGCTAACTACTATGCCAAAGCCAGGTGAATTGATTTTAGAGTCGCCACGACGTCCAAAACCACCATTGCATTGGTCAGATCTATCGGTAGCGCAGCGCAAAGAAAAAATTGTTGAACTTGGTTTACCAGGATTCAGAGCGGATCAGATTTCGCGTCATTGGTATGGCCGCTTGTCAGATCAACCTGAAACTTGGACTGATATGCCAGAAACTTTACGCACGGAAGTAAAAGAAAAATTTTTTCCAGAATTAATGACTTCGATTAAGTCACTTTCTTGCGATAACGGCACCACAGTCAAACAGGTGTGGAAATTGTTTGATGGTGTTCTGGTCGAAAGCGTTTTAATGCGTTACCCAGACCGAGTAACGATGTGTATTTCTTCCCAAGCTGGTTGTGGGATGAATTGCCCGTTTTGTGCAACGGGACAAGGTGGCTTAACTAGAAATTTAACAACGGCAGAAATTGTTGAGCAGGTTTTAGCTGGGGCCAGGGCACTAGCTCGCGGCGAGATAGCTGGTGGAGTTGGCCGAGTTAATAATTTAGTTTTTATGGGTATGGGTGAACCCATGGCTAACTACTCATCAGTTATTGAGGCAATCCGACGGTTAACCGATGAACCGCCAGCAGGTTTAGGAATGTCTGCTCGCGGAATAACGGTTTCAACTGTTGGGCTTGTTCCGCGAATTAAACAGTTAGCTGACGAAGGATTGCCGGTTACGTTAGCAATTTCCTTACACGCTCCTGATGACGAATTACGCGACACCCTGGTGCCGATAAATACTCGATTTAAAGTTAGTGAAGTTTTAGATGCAGCCTGGTATTACGCAGCTAAAACTGGTCGCCGGATCTCGATTGAGTATGCGTTGATTAAGGACATTAATGATCAGGCGTGGCGAGCTGATTTATTAGGCGAGTTATTGTCAGGACATTTGGTGCACGTGAACTTAATTCCGCTTAATCCAACTCCTGGATCTAAATGGACTGCATCAAGGCCAGAAGATGAACGAGAATTCGTTCGCCGACTTAAAAACCATGGGGTAGCAGTGACAGTTCGTGATACTCGTGGCCGAGAAATTGATGGCGCTTGCGGCCAACTAGCCGCAAGCGCAAAGTAAAAATTGCCAACTAGCCGCAAGCGCAAAGTAAAAAAGTATTTAAATCGCAAATAAATCCTGCGTTTTAAGGCTTAAATCGCCCAGTCAATAAAGCGAATTTTTCTCGACCCTGGCTCTAACCTTGTGACTTATGAGTAACTTGAAATTTCGCAAGTACGCCTACGGGATCGTAGCCCTAAGTGCCTGGACCGGATTTGGCCTTTCTTTAATTATTGAAACTTTTGGTTTAGTTGAACAAAAACTTTATGATCCACCGATTCCTGCATCCCAATTTGGTTTTTATGGAAATTATGCAGATGGCTTAGCTGGTGCCCCTGAGCGACTACTTGATTTATTCAGTTACTTTACGATTTGGTCACAAATTGTTGTGGGCATCGTGGCGACCTTGCTGTTCTTGAATCCAAATCGCGATGGAAAGTATTTCCGCGTGGCATTTTTAGATGCTGTTTTGATGATTACGGTAACCGGCGTGGTTTATAACTTATTACTTGGACCAAATTATCCACCGCAGGGTTTAAATCAGATATCTAGTCCAATCGAACATACTTGGACTCCGATATTGATGGTGACCGCATTTTTATTAACTGGTCCACGTAAATGGATTAGCGCTTCGATAATTCCAAAAGTTTTGGTACTGCCAATCATTTATGTCATCTACACTTTGGCCCGAGGCGCAGTTATAGATTCTTACCCATACGATTTCTTTGATGTAGTTACTTATGGCTACACCTACGTAATTACTTTCGTTGGGGCGATTTTGGCAGCGTCGTTGATTGTCCTGAGCGTTTTCTGGTTGATCGATAGTCGATTAGCAAAACGTTAAACTAAAGGGTATGGATGCCCGTCAGATACTTGTAGTTGAAGACGATCCCTTTTTACAGACGCTAATTGCTGACAACTTAACGTCAGCAGGGTTTGAAGTAAAAGTGGCCAATAATGCTGCCAGTGCAAAGGCGATTCTGGCTGACTTTGATCCAGATGCAGCGGTACTTGATATTGAACTAGGTAATGGACCTACTGGAATTGATTTAGCTGAACTCATTGTTCGGCAATTTCCGCACACGGCAATTGTCTTCCTAACTCATTTACCTGATCCACGTTTTGTTGGAGTTGATTCGACAGCCATTCCAAGTAAAGCCGCGTATATCCGCAAAGAAACCATTACCCAGCAAGGTGCATTAGTTCAAATACTTGAAGCCACACTTCGTGACGGTTCGACTAAAAATAAAAAGTTACGAACTGATTTAGATCCGAACCGCCCATTAGCGGCACTTTCAAAATCACAGATTGCTGTTTTACGTAGTATTGCTCAAGGATTAACAAATGCCGAAATTGCAGCGCAACGTGGATCTACCGTAAGGGCTGTAGAACACTTAGTTCGCCGAACTTTTGCTGCAGCAAATATTGATGGTGACCAATCAGTTAACGCCAGAACAGCAGCAGCTCGGGCTTACATTCGTGCAGCTGGACTACCAACATCAGGCGAGTAATTTGCTAGCGCAAATAAGAAATTCAGCTCAAGTCACCTTAGAAAAAATAGGTAGCAAATATGCGCTGAGTTTGCCCGTGGCATTTATTTCATACTTTTGGGCATCATTTATTTCAGCCGGTTTTGACTCTGTTCGGTTTGGTACTAACCCGGCCCTTTGGCTACTGGCCTCAACTATTGCGCACACAATTTTGGTTCTGATTGCAATCCCTATTCGAATGACACTTTTGCCCTATAGAGATAGGCCAAGTAAACCGCTCGTAACGCTACTGGTTTTTGCCGCTTTTGCCTTAACGCGTTCCTTGTTAATCGGTGAGTTAGCAGTTTATTTCAACTTAGCCCCAACGCAAGAGTATGGCTATCGCCAAATAGCAGGACTCATGTCTATTACTGTGGGGCTTTCGTTAACCACGGTCATGGTTTATTCGTTTGCTAACCGTCAGGAAGCATTACAGCAACTTATTTTCGAGAGATCACAGCTTGAGGATTTTCAAAGCCAAGCCGAGAATTTATTTAATGAACGTCAGGCAGAAATTCAAGAAATTATCGATCAGAGCATTAAACCCTCATTGACTGAGATTAGAAAGTCACTTTCGAATAGTAAAGAAATTGATCAAAATCTCGCGTTATCAACTTCAAATCAAATTAGTAATTTAATTAATGATCGACTCCGGCCAATTAGTGAAAGCTTGCATCAGCCCGGCACGATACTGAAAGCAAAAACAGCTGGAAGGCCTAAACTAGCGCTTCGGCTAAGACGTGCATCGACTGTGCAAGTTAACAATTTAATTAATCCATTCTCAATAACTTTTCTTTTAGTTGCGGCAACAATTTCGGGTTCGGTTTACTATGCCGGCTTTGCCGCGGTACCACTGACTATTGCTATGTACACCCCCTTTTTAATTCTGACTTTGGTTGCTCGGTCGCTTATTCCATCAAGTTTGAAGCTTAACTTTTGGGTCGCCTTACCGGCGAGTGTGATTAGCCATGCTGTCATGGGAATTCCGACTTATTACTTAATTTATTTTTTTAGTCAATTTTTCACTGGAATCGATAGGCAGTTAACGGTTGCCGTACTAGGAATCTCATTTGTTTCATTGGGTGTGGCGTTACTTAGTGCGTTTGAAAGCGAACAACTGGCATTCGAAAAAGACTATAAAAAAACAAATGCTGAAATTTCTGAATTGCTGGTGAACTTGAATCAGCGAATTTGGTTGATTAGAAAAAATACTGCTCAACTATTACATGGTTCGGTGCAAGCTGCTTTGACTGCTGCAAATATACGATTACATCAAAAAGATATCTCACCAGATGACTTAGAGCGGATTAATGCAGATCTAGAGCGGGCGATGAAGTCTTTAGCTTCACAAGTCAAAACTGACTTCAATTTAGAGGATGCGCTTGAGGAAATGATCGAACTTTGGGAAGGCGTTTGCGACATTGACGTTATTTTGACCCCCGAAGTTGCTTTGGCAACATCTTTTGATTTAGATGCGGCACATTGTGTTAATGAATTCGTTAAAGAGTGTGTTAATAATGCAATTAAGCACGGTAAAGCTAGCGAAGTAGACGTACATGTTGATTTAGCCAGTGACATTCGAATTGAAGTCAGAGTGGCCAACAATGGGGAATACCTGCCAGAAAACCAGGCAGGACTTGGCACCCGTATTTTGGACGAAATAAGTACAGGTTGGGATCGCGTCCGAACACCTGAGGGAACATTAGTTACCGGGCAAATAGCCGTAATTCCCAAGGAGTCGCAAAACCCCTTAATTTCCAGGGTTTAATTAAGACACAAATAACGGTCGGCGTGGCGGTTGAAATTGGATCCAATCTAGGTTAAATTGGATCCAATCTGAAAATTAGGTATTTCGAAAGGCATAAAAGTGAAGGTCACTCACTCTGTTGCAGAAATTTTAATCTTGGCATTCGTTATTCTGAATTGCTACGTGAACGTAGTCCGATTCAACTGGGATAGGAAAAAGCGCAATGGCAGCTCCACAGCATCCATTTGATCTATACAACATCGACACCTTATTCAACGAAGAGCAATTAGCTATTCGTGATGTGGCTCGTGATTTTGTTAATGACCGCATTAAGCCACACATTGCACAGTGGTTTGAAGATGGCACAATCCCAGGACGGGAACTAGCCAAAGAAATGGGTCAACTGGGCATGCTTGGTATGCACCTTGAGGGCTACGGATGTGCAGGCACGGATGCAACTACTTATGGATTAGTTTGCGCTGAACTTGAAGCAGGCGACTCTGGCTTACGTTCACTTGTTTCTGTTCAAGGTTCACTTGCGATGTTTGCAATTTGGAAGTGGGGCTCTGATGAACAAAAGCAGCAGTGGCTACCTGGGATGGCCGCCGGCGAAATACTTGGTTGCTTTGGCTTAACTGAATCAGATGCCGGATCTAACCCAAGCGAAATGCGTACAAACGCAAAGCGTGATGGTGATGACTGGGTACTAAACGGATCAAAAATGTGGATCACCAATGGAAACATTGCGGATCTTGCAATTGTTTGGGCACATACCGATGAAGGTATCCAAGGGTTCATTGTGCCAACTAATACTCCGGGCTTTAAAGCGAATCTTGTTCACCATAAACTTTCACTTCGCGCATCTGTTACTTCGGAACTTGTTTTCGATAACGTGCGGCTGCCAAAAGATGCCGTATTGCCAGGTGTGCAATCACTACGTGGTCCGCTGACTTGTTTATCTGAAGCTCGATTTGGAATTTTGTTCGGTGTCGTTGGGGCTGCTCGCGATTGCTTAGAAACAGCGATTGATTACACCATGACTCGTGAACAGTTTGGTCGGCCGTTAGCAAGTTTCCAGTTAAGCCAACAAAAATTAGCTGACATGGCAATTGCAACAGGTAACGGAATGCTACTGGCTGCACACTTAGGCAAACTCAAAGACCAACACTTACTTCGCCCAGAGCAGGTAAGTATTGGAAAGAAATCAAACGTTCGCATGGCACTTGAAGTTGCTCGTGAATCGCGCTCAATGCTTGGCGGTAGCGGCATTACTCTTGAGTACCCAATCATTCGCCATATGAACAACTTGGAAAGTGTTTATACCTATGAAGGTACAAATGAGATCCATACTTTGGTTGTTGGTCAGGCACTAACTGGTATCGCAGCCTACGCGAACTAACTCGCTTAAGAAACGGCCAACTTCGGTTGGCCGTTTTTATTTTCCAGTCAATTTGCCCATCAATTTAGCAACAGAAGATGGTTTACCAGTTTTGCTTTCTGTTCGGTCAGCTAACGTCATAGCTTGAAGACCTAAGTTTGCCCCAAGCCATCTGAATGGTTCAGGTTCCCAAGTTGGCCAGCGGTGATTAACCCAAGGCAGTTTTACTAGCGGGCTTTCAGTACGGGTAATTAAGTCTGCCAAAGTACGGCCAGCCAAATTACTGCTGCCGACACCATCACCCACGTATCCACCAGCATGCGCTAATCCAGTATTGGGATCAAAGCTGGCCGATGGCATCCAGTCCCGTGAAATTCCTAATGGGCCACCCCAAGTATGTGTGATGGCTGTGTTGGAAAGTACTGGAAAAAGTTCAACTAAAATTTTTTTCAATCCACTATGGACTTTTGTAACTTGGTCGAATTCAGGTTTTATATTTGAACCAAAATGATAAGGCGCGCCTCGGCCACCAAATGCAATTCGGTTATCACGAGTGCGTTGACCGTAAATAATTAAGTTTCTGCCGTCACTAAAAGTTTCGCGTTCAGTTAAACCGATTTCTTTCCAGATTTCTTCACTCAATGGTTCAGTTGCCAACATCAAAGAATAAATTGGAGCAAGTTGCCTTTTTAATCCCGGAATTTTTGCCGTGTAGCCTTCAGTTGCCCGCACTACGTATCGAGCGCGAATCACACCAGAATTTGTGGTCACCATACCTGGGTCTATTGCAGTGGCCGGGGAGTTTTCGTAAATTTTGACGCCTTGTTTTTCAACGACTTGCGCTAATTCGCGCACTAACTTTGCTGGATTAATCGCAGCACAGTGCGGAGTAAAAAATGCACCAAAATTTGCTGAAATATTTGCTCGTGCTGAAGTTTGCGCGGAATCCAAATAACGATAGTCCGATTCGGTGAATCCCCAACTGTGCCAATCGGCTACTTCTTCGCGTAAGCGTTCTTGTTGAAGTTGCGATCTAGCAAAAACTAAAGTCCCACCTTTATCCCAGTCGCAATCTAAATTTTCTTGAACAATTACGCGGCCAACTTCATCGACTGTTTCATGCATCGCAGTTTGCATGTCGATTGCTTTTTGGGCACCAAATTTACTGGCCAATTTGTCCATCGAAGTTGGGAATAGGGCCGAACACCAGCCACCATTTCGGCCTGATGCACCGAAACCAGCTTTATTTGCCTCAATTATTGCGATTTCTAAATCTGGTTTACGAGTTTTTAAATAGTAGGCAGTCCAAAGTCCGGTGTAGCCGGCACCGACAATAGCAACATCAACTTCTAGATCGCCAACAAGTTGAGCTCGGTTATTGGCACTCAAAGTTGGCGGGAGAGTATCCCACCAGAAGGAGATGTTGCTATTGGTACTCACATTTTCCTAAAGGATGTTCATACCTTCAGTAAGTACAGCGCGAAGAATTTGTTCCATTTCATCAAATTCTTTTTGACCAACGATTAGTGGTGGAGCCAACTGAACTACGGGGTCGCCACGATCATCAGCTCGACAATACAAACCATTATCAAAGAGTGCCTTTGATAAGAATCCACGAAGAAGCCGTTCTGATTCATCAGCATTAAAGGTTTCTTTAGTTTTCTTATCTTTAACGAGTTCGATTCCGTAGAAGAAACCTTCGCCACGAACATCTCCAACGATGTCTAAGTCGTTAAGTTTTTCTAAGGTCCGGCGGAAGGCACCTTCGTTTTCTTGGACGTGCTGGTTTAGTCCTTCACGTTCAAAAATGTCCAGGTTGGCTAGTGCGACAGCGGCCGATACTGGGTGACCACCAAATGTGTAACCGTGGGCAAAGTAATTCATCCCTTGCTTGAAAGGTTCGAATACTTTGTCACCCACCATCATTGCGCCAATAGGCGAGTAGCCAGAAGTCATACCTTTGGCCATGGTCAAAATATCTGGTTGTACACCAAATCGATTCATCGCGAACATACTGCCAATGCGACCAAAGCCAGTAATGGTTTCATCAGCAACTAGCAATACGTCGTACTGATCGCAGATTTCGCGAACTCGCTCTAAATACCCAGGTGGTGGTGGAAAACACCCACCGGAATTTTGAACTGGTTCCAGGAATACCGCTGCTACGGTGTCTGGACCTTCGAACAAAATTGCTTCTTCGATTCGATTGGCTGCCCAAAGCCCAAATGCTTTTATGTCATCTGCGTGGTACTCGGCACGATAGAAGTTTGTATTAGGTACGCGGAATCCACCTGGGGTTAATGGCTCAAAGAATTTCTTGGCATCTGGAATACCAGTGATCGCCAACGCACCCTGTGGTGTGCCGTGATAAGCAACTGAACGGCTAACCACTTTATGCTTCATTGGTTTGCCGATTAGTTTGTAATACTGCTTAGCTGCTTTCCAGGCAGATTCAACGGCTTCGCCACCACCTGTGGTGAAGAAGACTCGATTTAAATTACTTGGTGCATATGAAACTAAGCGTTCTGCTAATTCGACTGCTTTTGGATGTGCGTAGGACCAAAGTGGGAAGAAGGCTAATTCTTCAGCTTGTTTAGCCGCAGCCGCAGCAAGTTCTTTGCGGCCATGTCCAACTTGCACGGTAAATAATCCAGCTAAGCCATCGATGTAGCTTTTGCCTTTGTTATCAAAGATGCGGGCACCTTCACCACGCACGATGATTGGTACTTCACCACCTTGTTCGAAACCCGAATGCCGGGTGAAGTGCATCCATAAATTATCTTTTGCTGACGTTGAGTAGTTAGTTGTGTTCTGTTCTAGCGTTGTCATGGTTAGTTTCCTGTTTAACGGGTTCCCCATGTATAGATTTGCTTGCGCAGTTTCAGATACATGAATGTTTCCGTACGGCGGACCCCAGGGAGCGCACGGATCTTGCGGTTGATTACTTCGAGTAACGCTTCGTCATCGTCACAAACAACCTCAAGGAGGATGTCGAAACTACCGGCGGTGATCACTAGATACGAGACCTCAGGCATCTTTTCTATGACGTTTGCCACAGCCTCGATATCGCCATCGACCTCGATGCCGATCATGGCTTCACGATTGAAACCCACTTGCATTGGGTCGGTGACTGCCACAATCTGCATGACGCCAGTTTCGAGAAGTCTGGATACCCGCTGACGAACTGCTGCCTCGGATAGACCCACGGCTTTGCCAATAGTGGCGTATGGCCGGCGACCATCTTCTTGTAGCTGCTCGATGATGGATTTAGAAACCTCATCCAACGGGCTTACTTTCGACATACCTCCATAATGAATGGTTTTCGAAGCCGAATCAAGTGATTTCGCAGTAAAAACGTCATTTTGCTACGGAATTAGCAGGTTTGTAACCGATTTGTTACTAAAACCGCAGAAAAAATATAAAAAAACCCTACCAAAATGGCGGGTCCGGCCGTAAAGTTCAAATAACGAAATACCTGGTTAACAAGTCCATATCTAACGGGGGAAGACAAGTGGCTAAAGTTCTGCAGAACTTCATAAATGGTCAATCGGTAGCAAGCTCAAGCGGAAAAACAACGCAGTTAATTGATCCGTCAACTGGTCAGGCTTATGCCGAAGCACAACTTTCAAATGAAAAAGATGTAGCTAAAGCATATGAAGCAGCACAGACTGCATTTGAATCTTGGCGTGAAACTACACCTGCAGAGCGCCAGAAAGCACTATTAAAAATTGCGGATGCACTTGAAGCAAATGCAGATGAATTAATTCAAATTGAAGGTGTTAATACCGGTAAACCATTTGCCGTCACAGCCTCAGAAGAAATTCCACCAATGATCGATCAGATCAGATTTTTTGCTGGAGCAGCTCGCGTACTTGAAGGTCGTTCTGCTGGCGAATACATGAAAGGTTTCACTTCAATTATTCGTCGTGAACCAATTGGAGTTATAGGTCAAGTAACTCCATGGAACTACCCGATGATGATGGCTGTATGGAAGTTTGCGCCAGCAATTGCTGCCGGCAACTGTGTTGTTTTAAAACCATCAGACACGACGCCAGCATCTACTGTGCGGATGGCAGAAATTATCGGCGATATTTTGCCAGCCGGTGTGCTCAATGTGGTTACTGGTGATCGTGACACTGGGCGCGCATTAGTTGAACATGACATCCCGCAGATGGTTTCAATTACCGGTTCTGTTCGTGCAGGTATGGAAGTTGCGGGTAGTGCAGCGCGCGACGTAAAGCGAGTACACCTTGAACTTGGCGGCAAAGCACCTGTTGTCGTTTTTGATGATGCTGACATCGAAGCAGCTGCAGAGTGGCTTGCCGTGGCTGGTTACTTCAACGCTGGCCAAGACTGTACTGCTGCAACTCGCGTTCTAGTTTCAGAAAAAATCTATGGCGATTTTGTTGAAGCCCTTGCTGGTCAAGCTAAGGGACTTTCGACAACTTATGACAATGGACCGACTGATGCTGATGCGTTGGTTCCACCAGTTAATAACGTCAACCAGATGGAAAAAGTCCTTGGCTTTTTAGATCGAACTCCAAAACATGCTCGGATTGCTGCTGGTGGTTCGCGCATTGGCGACCGTGGTTTCTACATTGAACCAACTGTGGTGGCTGACTTAAAGCAAGATGACGAAATGATTCAAAACGAAATATTTGGTCCAGTCATGACAGTGCAAAAATTTAGTGATGAATCCGAGGCACTTAAGTGGGCTAATGGCGTTAAGTACGGCTTGGCTTCAAGTGTTTGGACTAAAGATCTTGGTAGAGCGCTTCGCATGGCTAAGTACCTTGATTTTGGTGCGGTTTGGATCAATACCCACATCCCGTTAGTCGCTGAAATGCCACACGGTGGCTTCAAGCACTCAGGTTATGGCAAAGATTTGTCGATGTATGGTTTTGAGGATTACACCCGAATCAAGCATGTAATGGCCTCGCTCGAAGGGTAGCCATTGCGAACATATTCAAAGCCCGTTAAGTAGATTAAGTACCAGAACGAGGAAACCCCAACCTAGAACACCAGAGTTGGAAAACATTTAGGAATAGATAAGGAAAGTAAGAATGGAAAACCTAAATCAAGAGCAAGCAACTAACTTCCTTAAAAGTGCAATGTCACGCCGCGGTTTCCTCGGTGCTGCTGGCGCAGTTGCTGCCACTGGCGCATTAGCCGCATGTGGCACAGGTGGCTCGACACCAGCCCCAGCTGGAAGTGGAACCTCTGCAGCAGCTTTCCCAGCAGATGTTTCGGACACTGAAAAAATTGTGCGTTGGGCTAACTGGCCTTACTACTTAGATTTTGATGAAGATTCAAAAACATATCCAACTCTTGAAGCATTTTCTTCCTCAACTGGAATCCAAGCTACGTATAAAGAAGAAATCGATGACAACACCGATTTCTGGGGCAAAGTAAATGGTCAATTAAAAACTGGAAAAGACATTGGCTTTGACGTGGTAACGCCTACTGACTGGATGGCATCTCGCTTTATTCAATACGGTTACGCCCAACCACTTGATGCGGCAAAAATTCCAAATAAGTCAAACATTTTGGATAGCTTGGCGAACGTAAGTTTTGATAAAGGTCGCAACTACTCACTAACTTGGCAATCAGGTTTTGCTGGTTTGGTTTGGAATAAAGAAAAAGTTCCAAATGGCCTGCAGTCAGTTGAACAACTTTGGTCAGATGAACTTAAAGGCAAAGTAACTGTACTTTCTGAAATGCGCGACACTATGGGTGTTTTGCTTATGTCACTGGGTATTGATATTTCAGCAGGAATTACCGAAGCCCAATTCCAGCAAGGCCTTGATCTGTTATCAGAAAAACTAGGTGACGAAACTATTTATAAGGTTCAAGGTAACGAATACACCAAAGACTTAATCAGTGGTCAGGCTTGGGCCGGCATTGTGTGGAGCGGCGACGTATTCGTAATGAACGCTGAAGAAGGCGATAAGTGGGGATTCGCGCTACCTGATTCAGGCGGTACCTTGTGGTCTGACAACATGTTGATTCCGTCAACCTCAAGCCACCAATCAAATGCAATGGCGCTAATGAATTACTACTACGACCCAGCAGTAGCAGCTCAAGTGGCGGCTTACGTAAATTACATTTGCCCAGTTAAGGGTGCTCAGGCTGAAATGGAAAAAATTGATCCAGCACTAGCTGCCAGCGAATTTATTTTCCCAACTGATGCAACTTTGGCTAAAGCGAAAGTTTTCCCAGCATTAGATGGCACAACTGAACAGTTATTTGCTGATCTCTGGTCAACAACAACCGGAGTCTAAGAAGCACATATGAGTGATGTCTTATCTGCAACCGGAGATGTGAAATTAGCTGGACTTAGAAAGGTGTACGGCGACTTTGTCGCGGTACACAATCTAGATTTAGTTATTCCGCAAGGTTCGTTTTTTGCCTTACTTGGACCATCTGGTTGCGGTAAGACCACCACGTTACGCATGATTGCTGGTTTAGATGAACCGACATCTGGCCAGGTTTTTATTGGTAACACTGACATCACTTACACCAAGCCGTATCAGCGACCAGTTAATACTGTTTTCCAAAACTATGCGCTTTTCCCGCACATGGATATTTTCGAAAATGTTGCATTTGGGTTACGCCAACGTGGGGTAAAAAATGTCGACCAAGCAGTTAATGAAGTACTCGAACTTGTTCAATTAAGTCACTTAGCTAAGCGCAAACCAGGTCAAATGTCTGGCGGGCAACAACAACGTATTGCTCTGGCTCGGGCAATTGTGAATCGTCCGCAAGTTTTGTTACTGGACGAACCACTTGGAGCACTTGACCTTAAATTGCGTCGTCAAATGCAACTGGAATTAAAGCGAATTCAGTTAGAAGTTGGTTTAACTTTCGTTCACGTTACGCACGACCAAGAAGAAGCTATGACTATGGCCGACACAATTGCGGTTATGAATAATGGCAGAATCGAGCAACTAGGTTCACCAACAGAGTTATACGAAAACCCACAAACTGCATTTGTGGCTAACTTCTTAGGTCAGTCCAATTTATTCCGCGCCACCATTGAATCAGTAGATGGGGAAAATGTTGTTGCATCAGATAAAGATGGACGTTACGTATTGTCGCGCAATCGAATCGCAAAAGGTGCGGATTTAACCGTTGGTGGAAAAATTTTAGTTGGCATTCGACCAGAGAAAATTTCAGTTTCTACCAATGACCAATTACATGGCGACTTTAATAATCAAACTGGCATAGTTCGCGACGCGTCATTTTTTGGTGTTTCTACTCAGTATGTAATCGACACTCCATCAGGCGAACATTGGATGGCTTTTGAGCAGAATTCTGGTGGGAATGTGATTCCAGCCGGCACAAAAGTTTATGCAACCTGGAAACCAGAGCAAGCCTTTGGATTACCTGGAAGTGAAGATGTTCTTGCCGGCGATGAAATCGCAGCAGAATTTGAAGTAACAGGTAACTAAGTATGGCTTTTGCGCATGCCTTAGGCGATAGTTCGAACCAAAATTCGGCAACTACTGCAAAAGCAAAACGTCGTCGCACTCCGTATTTACTTTTACTTCCTGGTGGATTGTGGCTAGGAATCTTTTTCGTAATTCCAATTTTCATTTTGTTTATGACTGCACTACAAACTCCATTGCCTGGCGGTTTACCAGGACAGTTTGTCCAAACATTTACTTTTTCAAATTTTGTTGAGGTTTTGAGTAGGCCCCAGTTTTTAGAAGCACTTGGTCGATCATTTTTCTATGCCTCGATGGCAACTTTGCTAGCTCTTGCAGTGGGTTATCCACTTGCTTATGCGATTGCTTTCAAGGCAGGTAAATTCAAATACTTAATGCTGATTATGGTGATCGCACCATTTTTCGTTTCATTTATTTTGCGCACAATCGCTTGGCGACAAATCCTTGGCGATGAAGGCCCAGTTATCGCATTGATGAGATTGATTGGTATTGCCTCTGAGTCAACTTCGATTTATCCATCGACTATCTCGGTAGTTGCTGGTCTGGCGTATAACTTTTTACCTTTTATGACGCTGCCAATTTATGCATCTTTGGACCGAATGGACTTCCGGTTAATCGAAGCCTCGAATGATCTTTATGCAAATGCCTTTACGACATTTCGTAAAGTTACTCTGCCAATCTCTCTGCCAGGTGTCGTAGCTGGAACTTTACTTACCTTTATTCCAGCTGCTGGTGATTACATCAACGCTGCCTTACTTGGCAATCAAAAGAATTCAATGCTCGGAAACGTAATTGATGCCAGATTCTTGGATAACGTCGACTATCCAACGGCAGCAGTTCTTTCATTTACCTTGATGCTTTCGATCATGGTTTTGGTCGCACTTTATGTCCGCCGTACCGGCACGGATGAGTTGGTTTAAGGGTGGGTGAGAGTAGCTAATGCGTTGGTTAGGTAAAAATGCGATCAGAATCTATGCTGCTTTAGCACTAACTTACTTGGCAGTTCCTGTTCTTTATACTTTTGTTTTTTCATTTAATGACGCTGGTCGAATGAATCTCACATGGCAGGGATTCACACTTGCTGCTTGGCAAAATATTTGTGGCGCCCCAGAAGTTTGTTCAGCTGTGCGAAATTCAATTGTGCTCAGTGTCGCTTCAACCATTCTGGCTACGATTCTTGGCACCATGATTGCCTTTGCAATCGCTCGTTATGACTTCAAAGGTAGAGCCACCACAAATTTGCTGATCTTTTTACCGATGGCAACTCCAGAAGTTGTACTTGGCTCATCTTTGCTTGCGCTTTACTTAAACGCTGGCGGTGGATTACTTGGTTTTCCAGGTGTCTTAATTGCACACGTAATGTTTTGTATTTCATTTGTGGTGGTAACAGTAAAAGCCAGAATCGCCTCACTTGATCCAAGACTTGAACAGGCAGCTCAAGATTTGTATGCAAATGAGCGAGAAACTTTCCGCAAAATAACCTTGCCACTAGTTATGCCAGGTATTGCTGCAGCTGCACTGTTGGCATTCTCGTTGTCTTTTGATGATTTCATCATTACGAACTTTAATTCGGGTTCTAATTTCACAACATTCCCGAAATTCGTTTGGCTCTATAACCAGCGGGGTATTCCACCGCAGGCGAACGTCATATCCTCCCTAGTTTTCTTTTTCGCGCTAACCTTGGTAATAGTTGGTCAAATTAGATCCTCACGAAAGGCGCGCGCGTAAGTAATACTTACCTGCTGGTGATTTATGCCGTTCTCGGACGAAGCAAATCCAAATGTTCTACCTGCCCTTGCTGATGTTGTTGAAGAGTCCTATTGGATGGACGATGACGATTGGCCCGATGAAAAATCACGACTCGTCGGGGAGAACTCAGCTGACTTATTAATTATTGGTGGTGGCTTCACTGGGCTTTGGGCTGCTATCGAAGCCAAAGAGCATAATCCTGACCTTGATGTGGTTTTGGTTGAAGGCAAGTGGATTGCTTATGGCGCTTCAGGTCGAAATGGTGGGTTCGTTGCTGCTTCGTTAACACATGGTTTTGCCAACGGTTACAACAGATGGCCAGATGAATTAACTCTGCTCAACAAACTTGGTCAAGATAATTTGGATGCAATTGAAGCATTTGTTAAGGCCGAAGGAATCGATTGCGATTTTCGTCGAGTTGGCGAAATCGACGTAGCAATTGAAGAATACCAAGTCGAAGAATTACAAAGTTTCGTTGAATTAGCCAATCAATATGGTGAAGAGTACCAATGGCTAGATCAAAGCCAAGTGCGCAGCAAATTAAATTCGCCAACTTACTTGGGTGGCTTGTATAACTCTGATGGTGTGGCACTTGTTGATCCAGCGCGCTTAGCCTGGGGTTTACGCGATAGTGCACTTAAGCGTGGCGTGCGAATCTTTGAAAACACCATGATCACAGAACTTGATGAACGTGGAAATAAAGTAAAAGCTAAAGGCGAACTTGGTTCGATTACGGCGCCACGGGTATTGCTTGCTACTAATGCATTTCCGCCATTATTGCGAAGACTTAAGTATTTAATGGTTCCGGTTTACGACTCAGTACTTGTCACTGAACCACTTTCAGCAGCACAACGGGCTGAAATTGGCTGGAGCGAATATCAAGGTATTAGTGACTCTGGAAATCAATTTCATTATTACCGTCCAACTGAAGATGGCTCAATTCTCTGGGGCGGATACGACGCCACTTACCACTGGCGAAGTGGCTTTGGTGCAGATTATGAACGCACAGTGGATTCATGGGTAAAGATTGCGACGCACTTCTTTGAAACATTTCCACAGTTAGAAGGTTTGAAATTTAGTCACGCTTGGAGTGGGGCAATCGATACTTGCTCGCGTTTTAGCGCATTCTGGGGCCGCACGATGGGAAACAAAGTTGCTTATGTTGCTGGCTACACCGGACTTGGTGTTGGTGCATCTAGATTTGGTGCGCAAGTTGCTATCGATTTACTTTTTGATCGCGACACAGAACGGCGCAAATTATCAATGGTGAATAGTTTGCCGATTCCATTCCCACCAGAGCCGTTTCGGGCAGCTGGAATTAACTTCACTAGATGGTCACTTGATCGTGCTGATCGAAATCAGGGCAAGCGTAATTTATGGTTACGTACTCTTGATCGACTTGGCATGGGCTTTGACTCTTAATAACTTCAAATCTGATTCGTCAGATCTGGGTGCCACAATAAACCCATGACTAAAGAACAACTTAATCGCCGTAACGGTCCACGTGGACCGTTAGCCAGCGATGAAGGTTGTCACATTTTGCACATCGACATGGATGCATTTTTTGCTGCAGTTGAAATTCGAGACAACCCAGATTTACGCGACCAACCCGTAATTATTGGCCACGGTGGTGGGCGAGGTGTGGTGTTATCTGCAACTTATCCAGCTCGCGCATTGGGTGTGCACTCAGCAATGCCAATGTCTCGAGCAATGCGCCTTGCCCCTGAGGCAATTGTGCTGTCACCAAGTATGCATAAATATTGGGAAGTCTCTGAAGAAGTGATGGCGATTTTTGAAGACTTTACTCCGCTGGTTCAGCAACTATCCGTCGATGAAGCATTTTTGGATGTGTCAGGAGCAATTAAATTACTCGGCAGTCCAACTGAAATTGGCCAACAAATTCGCAAGCGTGTCTGGGAAGAGCAAAAAATAACTTGTTCAGTTGGTATTGCCTCAACAATGTTCGTGGCAAAACTTGCGACTAACTATGCAAAACCAAATGGCATGCACGTAGTGGCCCAAGATCAAGTGCTTGAGTTTTTACATCCATTACCTGTTAGTGCTTTATGGGGAGTTGGCGCCAAAACCGCAGAGTTATTGGCCAAGTTTGGCTTGTATAAAGTTTCTGATGTCGCGAACTTGCCAATAAAAACTTTAAAACGAATTTTAGGTGAGGCCGGCGGTGAGCACCTACATGAATTAGCTTGGGGTCGCGATCCTAGAGTCGTAACTCGAGAACAAGAAGAACAAAGTATTGGCAATGAGCGAACTTTTGACATTGACTTACAAGATCCCGATGAAATCACTACTCACATTTTGGCCCTTAGCAATAAAGTGGCCAGGCGCCTTCGCGATGCTGGTTTAACTACGAAAACAGTAACGATCAAAGTTAAGTTCCATGACTTTACGTCAATTACTAGAAGTAAAACTTTGACTACGCCTACCGATTTAAGTACTGAAATTTACCGAGCTGCTAAACAGTTATTTGAAAAACTTAAACTAGAGCGAGCCAGGGTTAGGTTAGTTGGAGTAAGAGCCACCGGGCTATCAGCTGATGCCCCAATTCAATTGGCGTTTAGTGATCGGGCTACTGGCTGGCGTGAAGCCGAACTTGCCCTAGATAAAGTGGCCGAAAAATTTGGTTCGTCAGCAGTAAAGCCTGCTCGCTTGATTAGAACCGATGCTGATGAATAGCCTAAAAATATCCACATTTTTGGGCACAATTCTGCAGGAATGTCAGTTCGGCCGTATCCTTTAAGTAACCGCAAGTTTCCAGTTAAAAGACAAGGAGTTAAACCACATGGCACTTTCCGATCATGAGCAAAAACTCTTGGAACAAATGGAAAAAGCACTTGCTAATGAAGATCCAAAGTTAGTTTCAACGCTACGAAACCCAAGCCTGGCCGTACGCACCCCAAAGCACGTGGTGCTTGCCGTTCTTGGTGTGGTTGCTGGAATCCTTGGTCTACTTGCCGGAGTAATCACAAAATTGCCACCACTTGGCATAGTTGGCTTCGTCGCAATAGTTGCGGGACTAACTGCACTAGTTAGTGGAATTGGTAATTCAGCCCTGAAGAACGTTGCAACTAAGCCAGCTGGTCAGAAAAAGACTTCGTTCATGCAGGGCCTTGAAGATCGCTGGGATCGTCGTAATAACGAGTTTTAATTTTTAATTCAGTTAAAAATTTTTACTTTGTTTATTAAGTCAAGTCATGCGTAGATTATTTAATTTTCTTTTTGGAGTCTTTGCTTTACTTTTTGTTGCTTTTGCTACGTATTCGTATATCACTCAATCTGTAATTGAAGAGCCGCTAACTATCGAAAATGTTGACGGCAGACCTTTTTTGACGGTTACCCAGCCAACAACCGATACCTGGGTTGGCGATCTGGATAACAGTGGCTATGACATTTCACATCCGCAATGTAATTCACCGCTACCAACAGGGCAGGTTGGCTTTGTAATTATTGGTCTTAACAAAGGCAAACCGTTTTCCCAAAACCCTTGTTTTGAAAAACAATGGGTCTGGGCAAAAACTTATCCCGCTGCTGCAGTTTATATAAATACAGCAGATCCGGGCGATACAGATCCAGCACTTTATGGCCAACGCATTGCAAATGACACAATCGAGCGGCTAGCAAAATTTGGGGTCGGAACTCAAATTCCGATTTGGTTAGATGTTGAAACGTACAACACGTGGACTACACCGAGTCGATCAATCACTGTACTCAGCGAAGCAATGCACATACTCACTCAAGCTGGCTATCACGTTGGAATTTATTCAGTGAGTTCACACTGGTTTGAAATTACCTTGAATGCAAAAATTGGCGTACCAACTTGGGTGGCATTGGGGAAATTTCCAGATGTTGAAAGTGGAGTAGCTGCGGCAAAAGAAGCTTGTAATCAGGCTGGGCTAGCCGGCAACTTACCGAACATAGTCCAGTTCGTAGCCACAGTTGATGGCGTTACATTAGATCGAAATATCATGTGTACTGAAGCCAACGGCTTGGTTGGTGATACCAACCAAGCCCTCTAAACACTGCCCAAGAGTTGGCAAAGCCAACCAGACCCAATAAACACCCTCCATTTTCAACCACCAATGTATTAACGAGTTTTAGTCAAAATAATGTGAAAAATGTGAAAATTGATGCCCAAAATGGGTTGACAGTGGAGCAAAGTGGAGTATTCTGGTTCAACGAGGTGGT
>CAYVZD010000006.1:37221-42511 GCA_964456135.1 uncultured Bifidobacterium sp. | reverse complement strand
ACCGAAGGATTATGAGTCCTTTGCTCTGACCGACTGAGCTACCGCCCCGACTGACCTAGTTTACTTGGCAATACAGAGAAGAAATTTTACGAACTGCCACTGCGACGGCGTTCAATGCGCCGTGTCACACCGGAGTTGGGACCTTTTGCAGCACCTTTACCTTCAGCGTGACTTTCGCCAGCTTTTTTACTGGCGGCACTTTTCTTTTTCTCTAGAGCAGCAAGGAAAGCAGCCTTGGCAGGATCTTTGGCGGCATCTTTATTTCCCATAACTCAATTAAATCATTAGAAAATTCAATTTTGCGACCAGGCGTAGAATGTAAGCAATCACATTTTTTCTGGATCAATTAATTTGAGGGAAATTCAATGGACAACCTTGCCAAAGGTCGCTTACTTGTAACCATTCAGTTTTTACTACTCGGTGGATTAATCCTGATTTCATCTGAAGACTTGTTTCTAGGAAATAACACCATTGACGCAATAGGTGTAGCACTTGAACTAATTGGTTTTGTTGTGGTGATTCTAGGTTTTACTCGGCTCGGGAAATCTCTGACCGCAAATCCAGTTCCGATAAAAGGTGGCAAGTTAACGACAACTGGGATTTATTCCAGGGTTAGACATCCAATTTATTTAGGTTTATTGCTGGTCACTTTTGGGATCACTTTGACCAATGGCTCAGTCATTAAATTTGGTTTTTGGATTCTTCTGGCAGCGCTCTTAATTTTTAAAATTAAATTTGAAGAATCGCTGTTACTCAAAACTTACCCTGGGTACAAGCAGTACCAAGAAAAAGTTCCAGCAATTTTCCCTAAATTTACCGCTTAATCAATTCGCGACTTACTGCAAATCGATCCACAATTTCTGGAATCGGATTAACTCCAATTCCAGGTCCAGTTGGCACACTGACATGTCCGTCGACTAAAACAAAGGGTTCAGTTACGTCCGTTTCAAAGTAGCGGGCTGAAGCTGAAGTGTCTCCTGGAAGTTTAAAGTTTGGTAGCGCGGCCAAGGCCAAATTCGCGGCGCGGCCAATGCCTGTTTCTAACATGCCACCACACCAAACAGGAATTCCGGCTTTTGCTGATACATCATGAATCTTTTTGGATTCAAGGTATCCACCAACTCGCGAAGGCTTAATGTTGATAATTTCTGCTGCACCCAATTCGATGGCATCACGAGCAATGTCAGCTGAAACTATTGACTCATCAAGGCAAACAGGCGTATCGATGTATTCAGCCAACTTTGCGTGGCCCAGAATGTCTTCTTCATTCATTGGTTGTTCAATCAGCAGCAAATTGAATTCATCTAATTTTTTAAGTAAGTCAAAGTCATCGCGGGTGTATGCCGTATTGGCGTCGACTTGAAGTAGTAAGTCAGGGCCAAAAGTGTCGCGAACTAACTTAACTGGTTCGTAATCCCAGCCAGGTTCAATTTTGAGTTTGATTCGTAAATATCCGTCCGCTAAATAGCCTTCAACAAACTTCATCAATTCAGGCAAAGAGTCCATGATTCCAACCGAAACACCAGCAGGAACTTTGTCTTTTACCGCACCTAAATAAGTCGCAAATGAGGTATTTGTTGAACGTAATTGGGCATCGAGAAGTGCAGTTTCAACGACAGCCTTAGCCATTCGATGACCTTTAACCCATTCAAGAGTTGGCGCAACACTTTCTGCGGTTAGATCGGAACCAAGTGCAAAAAGTTGAGGTAACAAGAATTCTTTAATTACGGTTGCTGCACCATTGTGAAATTCACTTGAATAATCTGGTCGCTCATTTGCGCCGCATTCTGCCCAACCTTCACCAACATCAGTAATCACATGTGCCCAGACAACTTGATGGAGGTTAACTGAGCTAAACGAAGTCCTAAATGCCGACTTAAGCGGAACATTCATTCGAATTAACTCAACGGCTTCTAGTTTCACTTGGTACCTTTCGTTGGGGTTACTAATAATGCTTTTCGATCGTCGACCATTTGCCTGATTTCACAGCCACGTTCGAATGATTTGGCTAGCAAATCACGAACCTCGGTGCGCCACAATTTGACTAATGCCAAATCAGATTTACGCAAAGCTTCAATGTCTTCGGGTAGATAGATCGCAAAAGGTAAATTTGGGTCGTAAGCTGATTGCCGCGGACGACCAGCATCATTAGTCAATGCGATATTCTCAGTTTTTGGTGCAATTGGTTTACCTAGCGTTGCATCAATAGGCAAGAATGCAAAAAGCCGATCTGATTCGTCTCCCGCATTAATAATGTCTGTCATGGTCCCATAGAAATTTGGTAAAAACTCAATTGCAGTTGCACCTAATTTTTCTAAGTTGAAGACGCAATTTCTTCTTACCATCGGATCAAAAGTCCAAGTTATGCCTGCAAAAGTGCCTTGCTTGGCCCAATGAAACTGGTGTTTCTTTAATTCAAAACCAACTCCAGGTTGAGTCACTGCCGTAACGTGTGAATGCAAAATTTGCTTGCCTTGGTAAATCCCAGGTGCACCAAAAGAAGCGCCGACTAGAACGTCGTCTTGATAGGCGAGTGAAGCGTATCCGCCAACGTGAATTAGCGCGTAACCTAAATCGAATGAAACTACGTCGGGTCCATCTGCCCAGACCACATTAAAAAAATCACTTAACTCAATCATTTGATCGATGTTTTCGACCAACTTGATTTGCAAAGTCATAGATTTATTTTGCCAGCCGATAGGGTACTTAAGTGAGTGATTGGCCAAAGTCTCGCAAAATTGCAGTTGGTGCTTGGGTTATCGCCCTGACGAGTTACTTGTTATTTGTCGGTATTCCATTCGATCGCGCAAATCAAATATTAATTATTATTTCTGCTGCACTTGCTTTTTCAGTTGGCACTCAAACTGGTCCACTACGAATATTTGCTGACTGGGTACCATTCTTTCTGTTGCTGTATGCGTATGACTTCAGTCGCGGTGCAGCAGATCAACTTGGTCGGAAAGTTTTAGTTCAAGAGCTATACGACATCGAGTTATCCTGGTTTGGGATAGCTGGACAAATCCCAACGGTATGGCTGCAACAACGCCTTTACCACCCTGAACAGGTTCAACTTTGGGAAGCACTAGTTGCCCTTATTTATGTTTCGCACTTTGTAGTGCCTTGGGCAATTATCGGAACACTGTATGTGCGAAACCACGATCTTTGGCGAAAATTTGCCAGAAGAATCATCTTAATTTCGATTGCTGCATTAATTACCTACATAACTTTGCCCGCAGCGCCACCTTGGTTTGCTGCACGTGAAGGTATCGGCGAAGAAATTTTCCGCATCTCAACGAGAGGTTGGTCAATTCTTGGGGTACCTATTGCTGGCCAAATAATTTCGCTCGGGCAGGGCGTGGTTAATCAAGTTGCAGCAATTCCGTCCCTTCATGCTGGAATGGCATTCTTAATTTCGATTTTCTTTTGGAGTCGCTCAGGCTTAAAAATGAAAGTATTTCTGACTTTCTATATGTCGGGGATGGTTTTTGCACTGGTCTATGGTGGCGAACACTATGTGTTTGATGCCCTACTCGGCGCACTTTATGCACTTGGTGTTGAATATGGATGTCGACTTTGGGAAAGGCGAAGAACTTGACCTACATTCCGGTCAAAGGTGAGCCGTTTACGGTTTCAATGGGTTTGCGCGCCATGGACCTAGATACCTGGATTGAAGTAGACGAACATTTTGAAAGTGAAATTAATCAAAAAAAAGAATTATTAACCAATAATCATCAAGCAGTGTTTGCAGCTCTTCCAGAAGGTCTTGCCGGATCCGAAGAGGTTTATGAAATGCTGTTGGAGTACTTGCCAAAACATTTCCCGCAGTTGTTTAAGAATCCAATTCAAAAAGATACCGAGCTACATCCTCTCGAAGCAGCGAGTTTGTTAGTTCAAGAAGATTTAGTAATCATGAGCCCACAAAATAAACAGTGGGTGCTCACTGCAGCCAGTGTTTGCTTTCCAAGCCGCTGGGATTTAGCAATCAAAGTCGGTGCTGACTTGCACGCTATTCATGAACCAGTACCGCATTACGAAGAACGTATTGGATATGCAACCGATGCTATGTTTGATAAATTGACTGCGGATCGTCCAGTATGGCGAGTTAATTGGACAGTTTTAGATAGCCCAGAACTTTTTCAACCTGCACAGACTGGGCAAAAGGCGCGGCAACATCGAGCACAAGACTTAACGGAATTTGGCGACAACATGTTTTTTAGAACTGAACGTCAAACTTTATGGAAGCTGCCCAAATCTGGTGACATTTTGTTTACGATCCGAACCTACAGCGATTCGATAAACAGTTTGGCAGCTCGGTACCCAGAATTTAGAGAAAATCTTGGCAAAACTATGGCTAGTGCCAGTCTTGAGACCCGCAATTACAAAGGATGGGGTCCAATCTGGGAAGACATGATGGCCTGGGCAAACCTGACCCAAAACTAAGAAATTTCTGTTTATTTATATGAAATTTAGCAATTGCGAGTATTTTCAACTGGTAATTGTTGGCTAATAAAGGTTATTCTCTTTTCAAGACATCCCATCGATTGCAAATGCTGGGGAAGGCAAATTGCATTAGATGATGGGAGTGCCGATGACTAGTTATGCAATGTCATCTTCAACGCGCGGAGTTATTTTTATCCATAGCGCGCCTAAAGGAATGTGCTCACATATCGAGTGGTCACTTGGTGGCTTACTTGGTGCAACTGCAACTCTTGAATGGACAGATCAACCTATTGCTTCGGGCATGATGCGAGCCGAGTTGTCATGGCAAGGTAAGCCAGGACTTGCAGCACAAATTGCCTCGATATTGCGGGCTTATCCAAATTTACGATTTGAAGTTACCGAAGAACCAAGTTCAGGTTTTGATGGACAGCGCTTTGTCTCAACACCAGCACTTGGTTTATGGAGTAGCCAGATGAGTGTGATCGGCGAAGTACTTATTCCCGAAGAAAAATTACGTAATGCTATGCAAGATGCATTAAACAACGGGAAGTCGTTTATCGAAGTAATTGACCAAGTCTTGGGCACGCCTTGGGATAGGGAATTAGAACCATTTAGGTATGCCGGTGAAGGTATGCCAGTTAGATGGCTTCATCAAGTTAGTTAATTAAAGCGGGATGTTGCCGTGGTTTCCGCGGGCAAAACTTCCGTCTTTGTTACTACTTGCTGCCAGTGCTTTAGCCAAAGCTGTTCTTGTCTTAGCTGGTTCAACAATTTCATCGATTGCACCGAGTTCAATACAACGTGGTAATCCACCAGCGGTTATTTTGTGCTCTTCGGCTAATTCATTTTC
>CAYVZD010000006.1:15495-37121 GCA_964456135.1 uncultured Bifidobacterium sp. | reverse complement strand
ATTTCACCGAAAGCTTTTAGCGAAGAGATACCTTCTTGTAAGCGAGCACCACCTGAATGCCAGATTCCAATAATCGGGCACTGCTTTTCCATAGCAAGTTTGTAGGCATCAGTGATGACTGTGCCTTCAGCTGCCCCTAAAGATCCACCTTGGAAAGATGGGTCATTAGAAAAAATAACTACATCACGACCGTTTATGGTTCCGGTTGCGCTAACGGCACCGATTCCTTCAGCTTGCTGCGCGACATACTTAACTGAACCTTCATCCAACACCGCGCTTATTCGGCGCGGAGCCATTAATTTTTTATCTTCAGGTGCTGGAGTACTCATTACAGACTCTTAAAAGCTAGTACGACATCGTGGCCACCAAAACCAAACGAGTTACTTAAGGCCGCCAGTTGGCCTGATTGAGTAAGTTCGCGAGGTTTACCAATAACCACATCAATATCTACTTCTGGATCTAAGTTAACTAAGTTAGTTACTTGTGGCACGATGCGGTTTTTCAGCGACAAAATCGCAACGATAGCGGCAAGTGATCCAGCACCGCCAAGTAAGTGTCCGGCAGCACCCTTGACCGCAGTTACCGCAGCATGATCGGCGTGGCTACCCATTACTTTTCGAATGGCTTTTGCTTCAGCAACATCTCCAGCTGGAGTCGAAGTTGAATGTGCATTTACATGCACGATGTCAGCTGGAGTTAAATCAGCGTCGGCCATCGCGCGATTCATCGCAGCAATTACGCCACGTCCCTCAGGTTCTGGTTGTGCGATGTGATGAGCATCTGCAGCCAGCCCTTGTCCGCCATAGATTGCATGAATTTTTGCCCCACGAGCTTTGGCAAATTCTTCAGATTCTAAAACGATGATTGCGGCACCTTCAGCCATGACAAACCCATCACGATCTTTATCAAAAGGTTTTGATGCGGTCTGTGGGTTGTCATGTTGCGTTGACAGAGCGCGCATTGCCGCGAATGCAGCAATAGTGAGTGGGTGGATACATCCTTCAGTTCCACCACAAATAACCACATCTGCTCGGCCTGTGCGAATCATTTCAGCGCCATAACCAATTGCCTCAGCACCCGATGCACACGCAGAAACCGGAGTATGCACACCGGCTTGTGAGCCAAATTCCAAACCAACTACTGCTGCTGGACCGTTTGGCATCAACATTGGAACCGTCATTGGCGAGACGCGAGCCGCACCTCGTTCTCGCAAAATGTCGTATTGATCCATTAGAGAAATCGCACCACCAACACCGGTGGCTATTGCAACGCCAAGTCGAGTTGGATCGATTTCTGGACTTCCGGCATTTGCCCACGCTTCTCGCGCGGCAATTAATGCCAGTTGTTGTGAGCGATCCATTCTTCTGGTTTCATGCTTTTCTAAAATTGATTCGGGATCAACCTTGGCACTTGCGGCTATTCGAACTGGAAGTTCAGAAAATCTTGGATCAGTAATTAAACCGATACCAGATTGTGCAGCAAGCAGCGCTTGCCAAGTTGAGTCAACGTCTCCACCTAAGGGAGTAGTTGCACCCATGCCAGTCACGACAACATTGCGGCTCATCGTTGTCGACCTTTCAGTTAGTTGGTAATTAAGTTTTGCGGGCTGTGTAGGTGGGCGACATACCTGCCGCCCACCCTTACAAGATCACTTTGTTATGACTTGTTAGCCAAGATGTAGTTAACAGCGTCACCGACAGTGTTTAAGTTCTTTACTTCACTATCAGGAATTGTTACGCCGAACTTGTCTTCACATGCCATAACAACTTCAACCATTGACAATGAGTCAACGTCTAGGTCGTCGACAAATGATTTGTCCATCGCAACGCTTTCAGCTGGAATTCCAGCGACTTCGTTAACGATCGCGGCTAAGCCCGCGAGGATGTCCTCCTGTGACATACTTTCTCTCCTTTATCGGTGGGACTTCCCGCGGTTGCGGGTCGTTTTTTAAGCTCTCGGTAGAGAACTTAAAACTTAGGGGACTAGCGCTACCTGGCTTGCGTAAGCCAAACCAGCGCCAAAGCCAACCATTAAAAACAGGTCACCCTTTTTTACTTGGCCAGCTTCGCGCAAAGCATGGAGTGCTAGTGGGATTGAAGCAGCGGATGTGTTGCCAGCTGTTTGGATGTCTCTGGCAATGACCACTGATTCAGGAAAGCTAAATCTTTTTACGATGGCGTCAGTAATTCGAATATTCGCTTGATGAGGTACAAATGCTTGTAAGTCACTGGCTTTCAAATCAGCGGCATCAAGTGCACGTTGACATACATCACCCATACTTGCCACAGCCCAGCGAAACACTGCTTGGCCTTGCATAGTTAAAAGTGATGGCACGCCTTGCTTACCTGCTGTCACTAGATCTGGCTCCATGATGATTGCTTCACGAGCAGTGCCGTCTGCACCCCAGATAGTCGGACCGATGCCGGGTTCTTGCGTAGGACCAACTACAACAGCACCCGCACCATCAGCAAAAATAAACGCAGTGCCACGATCGGACATGTTGATAATGTCACTTAATTTTTCAGCACCTATCACTAACACATACTTAGCGTTTCCAGCGCGCACAAGCGCATCGGCTAATCCAACGCCATAGCAAAAGCCAGCACAAGCAGCCGAGATATCAAACGCACTTGCATTCGTAGCGCCAATTTCAGCAGCAACTTCAACAGCAGCAGAAGGTGTTTGGTACCGGTGTGAAAAAGTGGCAACTAAAACAACATCAATCTGTTCGGCCTTTAGTCCAGCATCAGCAAGTGCATTCTTAGCTGCCATGGCACCCATAGATGCAACGGTCTCTGCTGGTTCGGCAAATCGACGTTCAATAATTCCAGAACGCTCCTGAATCCATTCGTCGCTGGAATCGATTGCGTCAACTATTTGCGAATTTGGCACAACTCTGGCTGGACGATAAACGCCAAGTCCGATCAGTCCAGCATTTAAATTTGTTGCTGGAATTTTTATTTTGGTCATGCGCCCGCTCTTGGGTGTAGCCGAAGTAAAGGTTGTCCTGGATTAACTGGGTCACCGTCTGTTACTAACCACTCGACAATTGAGCCACCATGAGGGGCAGTAACTTCGTATTCATCACGCAAAGTTCTGATTGTGGCAACTTTTTCGTTATCAGCCAAGTTTGTACCGGGTTCTTCTGAAACGTTGAATTCGATAATTCCTTTGTAAGGAGCAACTACTAGTCGCCATGTTGGCCGATCACCAACAGGACTTACCGAACTATGTCGTGAAACTAAATCGAGAGCTGCTGGTAAATCTGCTGGGGTTTTGAGGGCAAGTAATTCAACACCAGGCATAGAGCGCTTCGCTAAGCCAATTAATGTGCCAGCAGGTGGTAATTCGATCATTGCTGTTACACCCAAGTCCAACATTGTTTGCATACAAAGGTCCCAGCGCACAGGATTACTTACTTGGGTCACCAAACGTTTAAGCACTTCACGACCATCATGCAAAATAGTTCCGTCTTGGTTAGAAAGTAAGCGAAGGCGGGCATCATGTGTAGAAATGGCCTTTGCGTGCTGACCCAAAGTTTTAGCAGCAGGAGCCATGTGCTTTGTATGGAATGCACCGGCTACTGAAAGTGGAACTATCCGAGCACCCGCAGGAGGGTCGGCTTGCAGTGCGGCAAGTTGTTCAAGTGTTCCGGCCGCGACTATTTGGCCGCCACCGTTTTCATTTGCAGCAGTTAATCCATGTTTAGCTAAGTTCGCAATAACCTGAGCACGTTCGCCACCGAGTATCGCAGTCATGCCAGTTGGAGTTGCGGCTGCCGAATCTGCCATAGCTTTTCCGCGCTCGCGGACAAAGACCATTGCCTGTTCTGCCGTCATTACGTGAGCACCAGCAGCTGCGGTGATTTCACCAACACTGTGTCCAGCGCCAACTGCTACTTTGCTAAATGATTCGCCCGGGTGTGGAAACAGGCTAAGTAACGAAACCAGTCCTGAAGCGACGATAAGCGGCTGTGCGATCGCTGTGTCTTTGATTGTCTCTTCGTCACTTTCAGTGCCGTGTTTGACTAAGTCGATCCCGGCAACTGTGCCAAGCCAGCGAAGGCGATCTTCAAAATTGGGCAGTTCTAACCACGGGGTTAAGAAGCCGGGAGTTTGCGAACCTTGACCTGGAGCAACAATTGCGAGCACGAGAGATAGTCTTCCGTATAGGTAACACCCAAAAGGGCTAGAGAATAACTAAATTCTAGAGGTATTTATTGTATGAATACTACAAAATACGCTTTTTTCGGCCCAACATAAGAGCCATTCGAAGCGCTAATGCCGAACTTGGCTCGGTCGGGTCGTATCCGAGGGTATCGTGCACTTTTTTAAGCCGGTATCGCACCGTATTCACGTGAATAAATTGAGCCCGCGCACATCCTTCGATTGAGGGGTGCAGCTCGAGGTAGGTAGCTAATGTCCCAAGTACGTCAGGTTTAAGTTTCTTTTGCATTTGTTCAACCAGCGGTTCTATCGCGCTGTAGTCACCATTAATTACTCGAGCCGAAACTAATTCATCGGCAGAAATAAGACGTGGTGGTTGATTTATTAATTCAACTGAGCGATATGCAGAAATAGCAGCAGTTGCAGAAGTTGCTGCTGCCAAGAGATTTGAAGCTAAAGGTCCAACAACGACTGTCCCTTGACCAAAATGTCCAACAAAATTCTTTGCGATCGAAATTGTGTCGTTGGTTAATAATTCGCCACCAAGAATTGTGATCAGACGGTCAGTTTGCACTCCAACCATTGCTTCAACTTTTTGAGATTTTGCGGTGCGCTTAATTTGTTCGATGTGCACTTCAGTTGCAACTTGGCTTGAGGGCACAGGTCCGACTATGACAAAAAGCGGCCAGGATGCATCCCAGCCAGCAGCAGTTGCTCTAGAAATTAATGCATCTGAGTTTTCGCCAGCCAAAATTAAATCTAAAACTAGATCTTGTAATCGGGCATCCCAAGCACCTCGAGTTTCAGCCGCACGGGCATAAACTTCAGCGGCCGCAAAAGCTATTTCTCGCGAGTAGCGAAGTAATGATTCTCTTAAGTATTGCTGTCTTGATTCGCTTTCGCCGGCAATGCGAACAACAGATTCTTCAACCACTGACATTGTGGTTCGAACTAACTCAACTGTTTGTTGCAACGTAATTAATCGGGCTAATTCTCGCGGAGCACTTGAAAAGATTGCACCAACCGCTTCTGATGGAGCCTGATCTGAAGTAAACCAATCCACAAAAGTTGCAATACCTGCACCAGCAATTGTGCTTACTGAAGATCGCTCATTGGCTGGAAGTGCTTTAAACCAGGGAAGCGCTTCATCCATCCGAGAAGTTGCAGCAGTAGTTAATTCACCGCTCATGCGCTGAACTCGTCGAGAAAGCACGGCACGTTCTGCGGCAACGCGCTCTGGCGAAGTTTCAGATTCGCGACGAG
Organism: uncultured Bifidobacterium sp.; assembly: GCA_964456135.1. GTDB lineage: Bacteria > Actinomycetota > Actinomycetes > S36-B12 > UBA5976 > UBA5976. The sequence goes on along the minus strand of CAYVZD010000006.1, from coordinate 31,692 downwards.
TACTCAAATGAACTCCGGTTCAAATTCGTTAATCAAGTTAACGAAACAAATTAGCTCAGCCAGATCCTTCAGTATTACCGGCGCCAGCTGCTTTTGGATCGGCAAGGTTGTAGCGTGCAAGAGCTTCATGTACTTTGCTGCTTTCAATTTTTCCTTGCTTTGCCAACATCGCCAGAGTCTGCACGGTAATACTTTGTGCATCAACTAGGAAGTGACGGCGAAGTGCACCGCGGGTATCTGACATACCCCAGCCATCAGTACCCAATGACATGAAATCTTGCGGAACCCACTGGCGTATTCCGTCTTGAACCGCGCGCATGTAATCAGAAACTGCGATAACCGGACCAGGTTGTCCTTGCAGCTTTGAAGTTAAGTATGCAGTACGTGGCTCATTTGGATTTAACAAATTATGGCGGTCGACAGCTAAACCATCTCTACGCAGTTCGTTCCAAGAGGTGACTGACCAAATGTCAGCGTGCACACCCCATTCTTCGCTGAGAATTTTTTGCGCCTCTACTGCCCAAGGAACTGCAACACCCGATGCCAAAATTTGTGCTCTAATTCCATCTTGATTTTGCGCCGGAGAATACAGATGCAGACCGCGCAAAATTCCTTCAACATCTACATTTTCTGGTTGCGCTGGCTGAATAATTGGTTCGTTGTAAACAGTTATGTAGTAAAAAACATTTTCTGAATCCTGGCCATACATTCTGCGCAAACCATCTTTAACAATGTGCCCGATTTCAAAGGCAAATGCTGGATCATATGCAACGACTGCGGGGTTAGTAGCCGCAAGCAGGTGTGAATGTCCATCTTCGTGCTGTAAACCTTCACCGTTTAGGGTGGTTCGGCCAGCTGTTGCGCCTAATACAAAACCACGGGCCATTTGGTCGCCAGCTAGCCAGAATGAATCACCAGTGCGCTGGAAACCAAACATTGAATAGAAAATGTAAATCGGAATCATTGGCTCGTCGTGTGTCGAGTAGGAAGTCGCTACGGCAGTCCATGAAGCAACAGAGCCAGCTTCATTAATACCTTCGTGAAGTATTTGACCGACTTCTGATTCTTTGTAAGAAAGCATTAGTTCGCGGTCTACTGACATGTATTGCTGACCATGCGGTGAGTAAATCTTTAACGTCGGGAAGAACGAGTCCATACCAAAGGTGCGAGCTTCATCCGGAATGATCGGGACAATCCGAGGGCCGATGTTTGGATCTTTTAGCAAGTCGCGCAATAAGCGCACAAATGCCATCGTTGTTGCAACATGTTGAGTGCCAGAACCAGTGGTCATGTCTTTGTATGACTCATCGCCAGGTAGCGCCAAAGGACGAGAACTATTTCTACGTGAAGGTAGATAACCACCAAGTGCTCTACGACGTTCATGTAAATACTGAATGTGCTCGTGGTTTTCACCAGGATGGAAGTAAGGCGGAGTGTACGGATCAAGTTGTGAATCTGGAATTTCAAGATGCAAAGTATCGCGGAAAACTTTTAAGTCATCGACTGTAAGTTTCTTCATTTGGTGCGTAGCGTTGCGACCTTCGAAGTGCGAACCTAATGTCCAACCCTTGATTGTTTTTGCCAAAATTACGGTTGGTTGCCCAGTGTGGGCCATTGCTGCGCTGTAAGCCGCGAATAGTTTTTGGTAATCATGGCCACCGCGTTTGAGCGCCCAAATCTTGTCATCCGACCAGTCAGCCACCATTGCTTTAGTGCGTGGATCGCGACCAAAGAAATTATCGCGAACAAAGCCGCCACTTTCGGCCTTAAATGTTTGGTAATCACCGTCTGGAGTGCGATTCATTAAATTAACTAATGCGCCTTCGTTGTCTTGGGCAAGTAGTTCGTCCCACTCGCGACCCCAAACAACTTTGATTACATTCCAACCGGCTCCACGGAAATGTGATTCAAGTTCTTGAATAATTTTTCCGTTTCCGCGCACTGGACCATCAAGGCGTTGCAAGTTGCAGTTGATAACAAAAGTTAAATTATCTAGTTCTTCGCGAGCAGCGATTCCGATTGCTCCGAGTGATTCAGGCTCATCCATTTCACCGTCACCCAGAAATGCCCAGACGCGTTGCTGTGAGGTGTCTTTAATACCGCGGTGGTGTAAGTAACGATTAAATCGCGCTTGATAAATTGCGTGCATTGGACCAAGACCCATTGACACAGTAGGGAATTGCCAAAACTCTGGCATCAACCGTGGGTGCGGATAACTTGGTAAGCCATCAGGTGCCATGGAAAGTTCTTGACGGAATCCGTCTAAACGTTTTTCGCCAATGCGTCCCTCAAGATATGCTCTTGCATACATTCCAGGTGAAGCGTGACCCTGAATAAAAATTTGGTCGCCGCCACCATCGAAATCTGGACCACGGAAGAAATGGTTAAAACCAACTTCATATAAAGATGCACTTGATGCGTAAGTTGAGATGTGGCCACCAACACCGATGCCAGGGCGCTGAGCACGATGTACGGTCATTGCAGCATTCCAGCGAATGTATGCCCGAATACGTCGTTCAATAAATTCATCACCAGGGAATGCAGGTTCGCGTTCTGGTGGAATGGTGTTGATGTAGTCAGTGCTACGCAAGCTAGGCAAACCAATGTTGCGTTCAGATGAGTGGCGCAATAAAGACAGCATTACGTGGCGAGCTCTGTGTTCACCACCGTTGGCGATTAGCGAATCCAATGAATCAAGCCATTCGCCAGTTTCTTGCGGATTGGTGTCTACGTATTGAGTTGGTAAACCACCTGCAAGTAAAGAGTCCCGGGTTGGATCATTGGCCACGAGCCGTACCTACCTTATTAATGTGAAGTTCAACCTCTATTCTGTCGGATTAGATTGGATCCCAATTACGGGAGTCGAAAATTACTGTTGTCGAGTCAATCGATTTCGAGATTCTTTGGGCGTCAAAATCCAATAACCTAGTCCTGTGGAAGCTCAGGGGGGTAGCCCAAGCGGGTTAGCTGGCAAATTTGGATTTGCCGAAGGATTTGTTGTTCAAGAGATCGGGTTTGATTCCGATTGCGATCAGAGTGTTTCAGATGCAGCACGATCAGTTGCCGAATTAGTTGATGAAGCCTACGAAGAAATAGTTGACGCAGTAATTCTCTGGTGGCGTGAAGATGACGGCGATCTGGTCGATGCATTAGTAGACGCGCTAACGCCGCTTGCAGACAATGGCGTTATTTGGTTGATGACTCCTAAGGCAGGTCGTCCTGGTCATGTCGAGCCAAGTGATATTGCCGATGCTGCGCCTACAGCTGGATTGCAAGCCACCAGCAATATAAATGCAGCCCCTGATTGGCAGGGCACTAGATTAGTAGCACCTAAAGCCCGTCGATAGTTTTAAAAAAAGTTCTTCAAACAAGGTAGGAAAACAATGGCATTAGAAGTTGGCAAAGAAGCTCCAGACTTTACCCTCAAGAATCAATTTGGTGAAGAGGTAAAACTTTCTGACTTTAGAGGCAAGAAAAATGTTGTCTTAGTTTTCTTCCCAATGGCATTCACTGGTATTTGCACCGGAGAACTTTGCGAAATTCGTGACAATAGTCCAGTTTTTGTATCTGATGCGGTTCAAGTACTAGGAATTTCATGCGATACATCAGCAACCCATAAAGTCTTTGCTGAAAAAGAAAATCTTGACTACCCATTACTCAGTGATTTCTGGCCACATGGTGCGGTTTCAAAATTGTACGGCTCGTTTTTTGAAGAACGTGGATTCTCAATGCGTGGCACTTTTATTATCGACAAGCAAGGTATTTTGCGCTGGTCAGTCGTGAATTCACCAGGGGATGCCCGAAGCACTGAAGAATACAAGAAAGCGTTAGCTGAACTTTCCTAGTTAACACCTTGAAACTAGAACTCAAAAAGTAACAATCCAATTTATTGGGAGTTTTCCCCGTAAACCGCTTTAACAATATTTACTAATGGTGTAAAAAAGTAGTCAGCCGTGACTGGAGTTGACCCGAGACTCTCCAGTCACGGTCTTTTTGTTTTCCTGATTTAACTATTTATTCATTGGCGCCCATAGAAAAGCTAAGGGGCGGGTCAAAAGACCCGCCCCGCTTTCTGTGGGCGCTAAGGGACTTGAACCCCTGACCCTCTCGGTGTAAACGAGATGCTCTAGCCAACTGAGCTAAGCGCCCGCGAAGCCCTAACTTACCCAATAAATAGGTGTAGTGGAAATCGAAATTAACTAGTTGACTTCTTCAACTTGTCATGTTTAAATAGTTGAAGTTTCAACTATTTGAGGAATTATGTCTGAGTTAATGCCGGCGCTTTATATCGGCCATGGCGCACCACCTTTATTGGACGATCCAGTTTGGACTGCTGAACTAAAGCAACTAGCGGCAAGTATGCCAACACCAAAAGCCGTGTTGATCGTGAGCGCACATTGGGAATCAGCTCCATTAACAATTGGCGCTACAGATTTTGGTACTCCGCTAATTTATGACTTCGGTGGCTTTGACCCAAAGTATTACAACTTGAAATATGCAACCCCTAATTCAACCCAGTTAGCAAATTTAGTTAAGAGCGTTTTGGCTGATACACAAACCATTAGCGAACAACCCAAACGTGGACTTGATCATGGTGCTTATGTACCACTTTTGACCATGTACCCAGAAGCGAACATTCCTGTTTTACAAATGTCAATACCGACTCATAATCCAGTTGAGCTAGTCAAGCTGGGACAGCGACTTGCCAAACTTCGCGAACATGATGTCTTAATTATTGGCAGTGGATTCTTAACCCACGGCTTGCCTTATTTGCGTGATTTCAGAATTGAAGCCGTCCCACCAAGTTGGAGTGTTGAATTCGATCGTTGGGCACAGGAAGCACTCGCTAGAGGCGACCTAGATGTTTTGATGAACTACAAACATTTGGCCCCCGGAATGCCTTATGCCCATCCGACTGTTGAACACTTGTCTCCGATATTTGTAACTTTGGGTGCAGCAAGCGACATTAATCTTGCACCAGAAGTCGTGATTGATGGCTACTGGATGGGCTTGGCTAAGACGTCAATCCAGGTGGCTTAATTTCGTTAGGCTCTATTGATTATGAGCAGGAAACTTGCTGAAGTCATTGCCGCGATGGAGCAGCGTTATCCAAGTTCCTCCGCCCAAGAATGGGATGCCGTCGGCTTAGTTTGTGGTGATCCGAAAAGCGAAATATCAAAGGTTTTGTTTGCCGTAGATCCCCATGAACTTGTGATTGAGCAAGCTCTCGACATTAATGCCCAATTGATCATCGCTCATCATCCACTGATGCTTAAAGGGGTGACTTCTGTCTCGCAGCTAAGTCGCAAAGGTCGAATCATCACTGAGTTAATTAAGCGCGACATTGCACTGTTCACCGCTCATACAAATGCTGATGTTGCAAACCCGGGAGTTTCAGATGCCCTGGCAGTTGCTGTCGGCGTCGAAGTATCTGGGGCACTTGAAATTGATTCAAACCTGGGCCGAATCGGTCAGTTAGCTAAGCGCATGCCCCTTGCGGATTTTGCCGCTCAAGTGGATTCTGGTCTACCTAAAACTGCCAGAGGAATTCACATTGCCGGCGACTTAAATCAGATTATTGAAAACGTTGCGATTTGTGGTGGCGCAGGAGATTCGCTTTTGGACCTGGTCGCACAAACTAATGCAGACGTTTACATCACCTCAGATTTGAAATATCACGTTGCGCAAGAATTTGTCCAAAGCACCGGAAAATCGTTAATCGAAATATCGCACTGGGCTGGTGAGTGGCCTTGGCTCAACCAAGCCGCGCAATTTTTAACTCAAGATTTGGGCAGTACTCTTGAAACACAAGTCAGCGCACTATCAACAGACCCTTGGGTTTTAACCAGAGTTCACAACGCTCAGCTAAATAGTGAGGAGTAGATATGCCGGTCACCGCCAGTGCGCAGTATCAACTCAAGCTATTAGAACTTGCAAAAATCGATACCAAAATAATTCAACTTGATCATCAGCGATTGGCGTTACCAGAAATTAAGTCGGTCCAGGATCTTGAGGTTGAATTAGGTTCCATCGAAATGCGAATAGTTGCCGCACAAACTGAGGTTTCTGACTTAACCCAGGCACAAAATAAAGCCGAGTCTGATGTTGAACAGGTACAGAGTCGAATAGATCGCGACCAAAAAAAATTGGATGAAGGTACCGGATCTGCTAAAGATTTAGAAAATCTGCAACATGAATTGAGTACCTTGGCTATCCGACTCAAAGAACTCGAAGATGTTGAACTCGAAGTTATGCAACAGCTAGACGATGCGCAAAATGCACTAGCCGAATTAACCACGGAAAAAAATGTGGTCGCCACAAAACTTGCTGATACGAGAAAAGCTCTTGAAGTTAAACTCAGTGAAATTGAATCGGCTATTAATGAGATTCAAGTTGAGCGAACCCAAATTGTGCAGATACTGCCAACAGATCTTGCTGACCTTTACGAAAAAATACGTGCCGAGCGTGGTGATATTGGAGCAGCTGAAATGACCCATGGCGCGTGTCAAGGATGCCACCTCGCAATAGATGCAACTGAATTAAATCGGATAAAAGATCTGCCAGAAGATTCTGTTGTTCGCTGCGAAGAATGTCGAAGAATTCTGGTTCGAGCTAAAGGCTAGTTAGTTGTGACAAGTTTTGTGATTGAAGCCGATGGTGCTTCTCGCGGCAATCCAGGCCATGCTTCATATGGTGTGGTCATCCGAAACATGAATACTGGCGACATCGTGCTCGAACTGGCTGCAGTTTTGGGTCACGCTACAAATAATGTTGCTGAGTACAACGGCTTAGTTGCTGGGTTGGAAGCCATTGCTCAATTAGATCCAAATGCAATTGTGGAAGTTCGAATGGACTCCAAATTAGTTGTCGAACAAATGAGTGGTCGTTGGAAAATAAAAAGTCCAGACATGCGTGATTTGGCTGTTCGAGCACGGCAAATCTTGCCTGTTGGAAATGTCACCTATACCTGGATTCCACGTGAAGACAACAAATTCGCAGACGCTTTAGCAAATGAAGCTTTAGATGAACATCTAGCCGGTGGATCCGGATTAATTGAGCGTCGTCGATGACAATTTTTTTGCTACCACCATCTGAAACTAAAAATGATGGGGTAGCTAAAGCTAAATTAAATCTGAAGTCTCTTACCTTTCCTGAATTGACTGCGCAGCGAGAAAATTTAATTGATTCACTCTCGTCAGTCTGCGAAAACTCACCAACTAAAGCTCGAACTATTTTGGGTTTAAGTATTAAACAAGATTTTGAGCGAATGAGAAATATCGAGTTAAAAACGGCTTCCACTGGATTTGCCTGGCAGATTTATTCAGGCGTTCTTTATGACGCACTTAACGCGCAAGCACTCAGTAGTGCAGCACTTAAAAAATTGTCTACCAACGTGTTCGTTCAATCTGCACTTTTTGGCTTAATTTCTTTGGGTGATCGAATAACTCCTTACCGATTGTCTGCGGATACGAAGTTGCCAAAAATTGGTACATTAGCCAACGTTTGGGCAAAACCATGTAAAGAAATTTTTGAGCAGCAAAATGAGTTAATTGTCGATCTTCGCTCAAGTCAGTATGTAAACCTTGCTCCCATTCCAAAGTCCCTTAACGAGCAAGTTTTGGTAATAAAAATATTGCAAAAAATGCCATCAGGCCCGCCAAAAGTGGTTAGCCATCACAATAAGGCAACTAAAGGTCGAATCATTCGTCAGGTAGTTACGGGGTCGAAAGTGCCTAGCTCAGCAGAGCAACTTGCCAGAGTTATCACCAAACTTGGTGCCGATGTAGAGCTGCCCAAGTTACAGCGTGCTGGGCAACCTCAGGTAATGAATGTAATAGTTAAAGCACTCTAATTTGGAACCTCTTTTTTGAGTTATCGAACGTTAAATTCGACTTTGATTCAAATGATGGGATCCAATTTTTCGAAATCGCTTTTGAATCGACCCAAGCGGTAAAGTACTTGCATCATTGAATGGTTGGGAGGTATCAGCAATGAAGTTAGCTGATCGGTTAGAAAACTTAGGCACCGAAACTGCATTTGCTGTTTCCCTGGCAGCTGCAGAATGGGGTGCCAAGGGAAATCGTATTTTCCCATTTCATTTAGGCGATTTAAATCTGCCGACATCACAAAACATTGTCGATGCAATGAATAAAGCAATTGCAGCAGGTAAAACTGGTTACTGCCCAGGTGCAGGTATTCCTCAACTTCGAGAAGCATTAGCAGCGAATGTTGGTGGCGACCGTGGATTGAATTTTGGTCCAGAAAATGTTGTAGTTCAGCCGGGTGGCAAACCAGTAATTACTAAATTCATTCAGACCATCATGAATGCTGGTGACGAAGTTTTATATCCAAATCCTGGTTACCCAATTTACGAAAGTCAGATCGAGTATTTTGGGGGAGTTGCAGTTCCTTATCGTTATGTGCCAACTGGAACTGGGTTCAGCATTGATCTCGATCAAATTAAAGCGTCAATCACACCAAAAACGAAAGCCATTGTTTACAATGATTTACAAAATCCAAATGGCGCTGAGTCCACCGATGCTGAACGTGAAGCTATTGCAGAAATAGCAATTAAAAATAATCTGTGGGTGCTATCCGACGAAGCTTATTTTGAAATGCGTTACGAAGGTAAGTCAAAATCAATTGCCGCCTTGCCCGGAATGGCAGAACGCACAGTAATCCTGTACACCTTCTCAAAGAAATTTGCGATGACAGGCTGGCGCTTAGGTGCAGCAATTGCACCGAAAACAATTGCAGATCAGATTGCAAAGTTGAACACAAACGATGAATCTTGTACTACTCACTTTGTGCAGTACGCCGGAGTTGAGGCAGTTACGGGTAATCAATCAGGAATTCCAGTCATGCTAAACACACTGAAACATCGTCGTGACGTGGCTTTAGAGTTGTTGCGCCAAATGCCAGGCGTTAAAGTTCATACACCTGAAGCTGGATTCTATTTATTTCCAGATGTAACTGAAGCAATGGCAAATAAAGGAATAACTGATCTTGCTGACTTTGCCACCCAAGCACTTCATGCAACCGGTGTTTCATTCACAACTCGTCGCCATTTTGGTCGGCCACAACCTGGTGAAAAAGAACAATACATTCGCCTTGCATTTTCTGGAATTGATGCCAGCGACATCTCGGACGGTTTAAAACTTATGGGTGAATGGATCGCCAACTAAATGTCACGAATCGTCGTAACTGGAAAAATTCCAGCTGGTGGCTTAGCTCGACTTAAGGCAGCGCATGATGTTGATGCCTGGGAACAAGACGGCCCCATTAGTCGCGTCGAGCTTTTAACAAAAGTCAAAGGTGCAGATGCAATTGTTTCGTTGCTCACCGAAAAGATTGATGATGAGTTACTTGAGGCTGCAGGCACTCAACTTAAGTCTGTTTCGAACGTGGCAGTTGGTTATAACAACATAGATGTACCTGCTTGCCAAAAACGTGGCGTAATTGTCACAAATACTCCAGGGGTATTAACCGAGGCAACTGCTGACATTGCTATGTCGTTGATACTTATGGTGACCCGACGTTTAGGTGAAGGGGAAAGAGTTATCCGGGCTAACCAACCTTGGCAGTGGGGCATGTTTTACATGTTGGGCTCAGGCATCCAAGGTCGACAACTGGGCATAGTTGGAATGGGTCAAATCGGAATCGCGACTGCACGACGAGCAAAAGCATTTGGCATGAACATTGCTTACACCCGACGAACACCGCTTGCCGGACACATTGTTGAAGAATTGGATGCCAAGTACATGTCAATGGATGAATTAATCGAATCTAGTGATGTGTTATCACTGCATTGTCCGTATTCTCCAGCAACCCATCATTTAATTGCAGAAAATCAACTGGCGCGCATGAAGCCAACTGCCTACTTAATTAATACTGCGCGAGGACCAATCGTTAATGAACAGCATTTAGTTGATGCCCTTAAAGCAGGCAAATTAGCCGGCGCTGGACTCGATGTTTTTGAGAATGAACCAGCAGTTAATCCAGGACTTCTTGATTTAGAAAATGTTGTGCTGCTGCCACATTTAGGCTCGGCCACGGTCGAAACCAGAGCGGCGATGGCAGATATGGCAGCCACGAATGCGCTGGCGATTTTGGCTGGCAAAACTGCGCCAAATCAAGTCACTGCTTAAAACTCATTTTTCTTTTCATTCAGGAAGATTTATCCTTAACTCAGACGAGTTGGTTGGATGATCGCGGGCAACTGGACCTTGTTCAGTTATTCGAGGAAAGTCCGGACTCCACAGGGCGACAGTGGTGGATAACGTCCACTTGGGGTGACCCACAGGAAAGTGCAACAGAAAGTAAACCGCCCAATTTATTGGGTAAGGGTGAAACGGTGAGGTAAGAGCTCACCAGTAATTGTGGTGACACAGTTAGCTAGGTAAACCCCACTGGGAGCAAGACCAAGAGAGCCGTAAGGCTTGAGCAAGTAGCGGCCCGCTTTTACTTGCAGGTAGGTCGCATCAGGTTGTTGGCAACATCAACCGCAGATGGATGATCATCGCGCGTAAGCGTACAGAATCCGGCTTATAGACCAACTCGTCTCTTTTGCCCCTTAGATAGGTGCATTGAGCCCTTTTAGTAGGGACATTCCTCTATCTAAGGGTTGTAAAAACTTGTCGCAATTATTCAGAATTCTTGGCCACAAACATGGGCATTTTTATGAGTTGATGGGCAGGAATTTGGGCAATGCGCGAAAGTTTGACCCCTTGTTATACTGAAATTATGCTGGCAAAAAAACAGATTTCAATGGTGCTCGCAGTATTTATTTTTTTGTTTGTCCCGATTTACCATGTTCTCTGTATAGGCGCAGGGCCGACCCAAACCATGCATTCAGTGGGAGCAAATCATTCGGTTGTTGGTGCGCCAGAGGTGATTTCAACCTTGGGTGATGCTATGCAGACTGGTGCTTCACATGCATTCATGCATTGCTTCTCAATGTTTGCCGGTGGTGGGACTGATGTGGGCGAAATCAGCTTTTCACTCCTTATGTATCCAGTGCCAGCCGTCCTGCTGTTGCTGCTAGTAATTCTGTATTTCGGCAAGGATTCTCCTGCCCCAATACTGAATAGGGAGAGGATTAAAGGCAACTTCACCCCAGCTTTTAATTTCAAAGATTTCTATAAGATTTCGCATTTAGATTTGCAAATAATTCGGACGTAAACCTAACGAACAAAAAATCATATTCAATTTTTTTAATCGTTAGGAAAACAATGAAAAACAAGAAAAATGCATTTGTAGGACTAGGACTTTCGGCAATTCTTATAACCACGTTAAGTGCTTGTACTTTTAATAGTGGTGATTCAGATAAAAGTAACGGAATGATGGGTAACCCCAGTACGACAACCGGGGCTAGTAACTCGTCAAATTTCTCACCAAGTGACATCATGTTTGCTCAAATGATGATTCCTCATCATCAGCAGGCTGTAGAAATGAGCACACTTGCTGAAACTCGTGCTTCAAGTGCCGAAGTAAAAAAATTAGCTGCACAAATTAAGGCAGAACAAGCTCCAGAAATTGCACAGATGACAAAGTGGTTGACTGATTCAAATTCGCCAACTTCTATGGGTCATGACATGGGAATGAACGGAATGCTTGATGACGACCAAATGCGTGCCCTAGAAGCCGCAAGCGGTGCTGAGTTTGACCGGCTTTATTTACAAGGAATGATTGAACACCACAAAGGGGCAATCCAAATGGCCCAAATGGTAATCAATTCAAGTAACGCTGAGGCCAAGGCTCTTGGCACGGCGATTGTAGATTCGCAGTCTAAGCAAATTCAATACATGGAGTCATTGCTCTCCAAGTAAAGTCAGTGGGGTCTCTCATCAAGATGTGGGAGGCCCCATTTTTAAAATTGGCCTGGAAGTTGTCCTTGAAGATGTAGGTAGGCAGAAGATTGCAGTGATAAAAGCCATCCGGGAGTTGTTGAATTTGGGTCTAAAAGAGGCAAAAGATTTAGTTGAAAGTACGCCTCAAACCCTTATGACCCAAGTTACTTTGGATAACGCAAGTCGAGTAAAGCAGGAACTTGAAAACATGGGTGCACAAGTTACAATTCGTTAGTTCAGATTACGACACATTTTTGTCGGTCATTGTGATCTGGGTAAAACTAGGCAAAAAGATTTAAGGTTTTTGGGCAAGAGTATGGGCAGGTCGCAAAAAGACCTTTAGTTGCAAGTCACTATTAGATGGCTGTATGTATCCGGCTTATAAACCAACTCGTCTATTTTTAATTGGCAGGATCTGGATCAAGGCAATCTGAAATGCAATTCGGATCTATTACTTCGCCTGGCTTAACTTCGATATTTAGCTGAATTGAATTTGGTCCAGTAATGATGTCCATGCTTTCGACTTTTTGATACTCATCTGTTGAACAAGCACACTGTCCATCTGCGCACCCTTGAATAGTGTTCAAAATAGCAGATTTATCCGATACATCTTCAATAGCAACAACTAATTTCGTACCAGTTTGTGCGGATTTTATTTCCATGATTTTTCACTCCTAATTGATATTGTAGGACAGCAGGATTCATTCCAAGAGTTTTATCCTTTCACCCAAAGCAGAAATGTAAAATTGTTCACATCCGCCTAACTGCGATTGAAGGATTTATGGCAACTGCAAAACCAAAAGGGCCGGCCTCGTATTTTCCTTCTATCGAGAAGAAATATGGAAAACCGATTGAGCATTGGATGAAAGAACTCAAAAAGGTTTCTAAATTGGCACACATGGAGCAAGTGGCACATCTAAAAACAAAATTCGAAATGGGTCATGGCCACGCCAACGCTTTAGTGGCAGCATTTCGGGCTAACCAAAAGTAATTAGACTTGAATTACTTCAAAGTTGGGACAGCTATTCAATGGATGATCAAGTTAACGAAAAGTTACTGACTGGTTTAGCAACTCATGTTCGAGTTGTTGACTGGGAATCTGGAATGGCTAATTCACGAGCTGTTCGTCGTGATCCGCGCATGCCGTTGCTTAGTAAATCTCAAGGATTCACAAACTGGATTTCGCAAGGCTGGGGACAAGCAGATCGAAATTTAGAAGTTGAAGGTGGCGCCGCCCAAGCTGCAGCAAATCATCGAGCACGGTTATCTGCACAATTTCCTGATGAAACTTTAGTAATTGCCGCTGGTCGCTCGCACTTACGCGCAAATGACACATTTTTTGATTTTCGCGCCGATAGCGATTTCTTGTGGTGCGTTGGCGTTGGGATTGAAGATGCAGTTTTAGTTATGAAGCCTATAAGTGGTGGACATGATGCAACTTTGTTTGTCACGCCACCAGCTCGTCCTGGTGACAATGATTTTTATGGCGATGCTAATCATGGTGAACTTTGGGTTGGTCCAATCGCCGGTCTTCCAGAAATCTCTGTGGCACTCGGTTTAACTGCGCGACCATTGAAGGAATTAGTTGACTCAAAACTTCCGGACAACGCACTGATTGCTGGCGCTGCAATTGTGGCTAAAGGCGCAGGCCAAGCTTTAGAAGGCCGACCAAGAAGCGCCAAGTTAGCCCGCGTGTTATCCGAGTTACGGCAGATAAAAGATGCTTGGGAAATAGACCAATTACGCAAAGCAAATAATTTCACTGTTGATGGATTTATTGCAGTTCGAAAAGAAATTCCACAAGCAATAAAAGCGGGCGGCGAACGCTGGCTTCAAGGAACTTTTGATCGTCATGCCCGCACGGTTGGACAGGCTCCGGGCTACACCAGCATCGTTGGTTCAGGTGCACATGCGCCAATTCTGCATTGGGTACGTGCTGACGGAGAAGTCCATCCAGATGAATTATTACTTCTGGATATGGGTGTCGAAGTGCGAAGTGGCTACACCGCGGATGTCACGCGCACAATTCCAGCAAGTGGAAAATTTAGTTCAACGCAAAAACAAGTACATGACCTAGTTGAGAAATCTCATCGAGCTGGATTGGCTGCAGTTCAACCTGGCCGATTGTGGGCAGATTTCCATGCTGCCTGCATGGAAGTACTGGCGCAAGGATTACATGACTGGGGCATGCTTCCAGTTTCCGTGGACGAAGCACTTTCCGAAAATGGCCAACATCATCGTCGTTACATTGTTTGTGGCGTTGGACATTTCTTGGGCTTAGATGTGCATGACTGTGATTCGTCGAGGTACGAAACTTATCTGGGCGGAAAGCTTGAGCCAGGGATGGCCTTGACCGTAGAGCCTGGTCTTTACTTCCATGCTTGGGATGAAACTGTTCCACCTGAGTTACGCGGGATTGGTATTCGGATCGAAGATGATCTCGTTGTTACTGACTCGGGCCATGAAGTGATTTCTTCAGCACTACCTATTGACGCTGCAGGAATTGAAGCTTGGATGACTGCACATGAATAAAAAATTAGAAAAGTCCAGTCGCGCATTGGGCTTACTCTTAATTGTTACTGGGCTTGGTCATTTCGTTTTGCCAGACCCACTGGATGCGATAGTCCCTCCATTCCTCCCGCTCGAACCAAGGTTTTGGACTTACTTAAGTGGGGTAGCCGAGCTGGTCGTTGCAGCCCTTTTATTCGTACCAGCACAGGTCAAGTGGCACGGCAGGTCGATCAAGAGATTCGGTATTTGGTGTGCCTTGTTTTTATTCATCATGGTTTATCCAGCTAATATCTACATGGCAATTGACTGGTCAGATCGGCCAACTAGTGAAGCCGTAGTTGCCTATCTTCGACTTCCCTTGCAATTCGGGCTTTTTTACTGGTGCTGGAAGTTACTCAAATTGAGTAAAACTGCTTAAAACCAGATATTTGTACTTTTCCTCTAAAAATACTTGCCCTTTTTGTGCGTGTTCGAGTTGCAGGGTGTACCCGGTGGGTGGACGCTAGGACTAGTCCGGAGGGACTCGTGGGTGCATAGCGCGCCCACATTTAGGAAGGAACTAAATGAACAATCTCTCTCCATTACTGACTGACAATCAGTACTCAACTGTGTACAACATGTTGTCGCTCGGTATCGCCAGCATGCTTTTCACATCGCTGTTCTTGTTTGTCGCTCGTGATCGAGTACTACCTCGTTACCGAATGGCTGTCATGGTCAGCGCAACCGTAACTGCAATCGCTGCTTACCACTACTTCCGCATGTTTGAGTCATTCAAAGAAGCGTTTACTGGCGAAACAGCAAATATTTTCGCTTACAACGTTGGCTACCGCTACGTTGACTGGTTACTAACTGTGCCATTGCTACTAGTTGAGGTAGTTGCAGTACTTGCACTAGCTCGCTCAGTACAGCAATCACTACTAAATCGTCTTGTTCCAGCTGCAACAGCAATGATCATCCTTGGTTACCCAGGTGATGCTCGTCTAGATCTATTCGGTCTAAGCGGAACAACATGGGGCATTCTTTCAACAATCCCATTCCTTTATATCCTTTATGTATTGTTCGTTGAACTCTCAAAGAGCTTGGAACGTCAATCAGATGCTGTAAAGAACAAAGTAAACAAACTACGCTACCTACTTATTGCTAGCTGGGGCGTTTACCCAATCACATTCGCACTTGGTCAAAACGCAACTGGTTTTGACGCAGCAGCATTCGTGAACCGTGAAGTTGGATACACAATTGCAGACATCACTGCAAAGTGTCTATTCGGCTTAATCATCTTCACAATTGCTCGCATCAAGTCAGCTGAAGATAGCCGCGAATTTGCTGAAGCAGAGTTCCGCGACTAAAAGTCACCTCCATAACAAACGAGAGTCACGAAAGTGGCTCTCGTTTGTTTTATGGCACAGTGTGTGCAAATGCCATACGGTTAAGGCATGGCAGAAAAACTAATTCTGGTTACTGGCGCCACTGGCTATATCGGCGGCCGGTTAGTTCGCGAATTAGTTAACGAGGGTCAGAGAGTTCGAGTACTGGTTCGAGACCCAGCCAAAATTACTGGTCATAGTTGGGCTAACCAAGTTGAGATCGCCATAGGCGATGCCAGTTCAAAAACCGATCTATTAAAAGCTCTGCATAGTGTTGATGTCTGTTACTACTTACTTCATTCGTTGAATGTTGGTTCTAACTTTCATGAAGTTGAAAATGACATGGCTATGACATTCGCCAGCGCAGCAAAAGAATGTCAGGTTAAGCAAATTGTCTATTTAGGCGGCATTAATAACGATGTAGCCCAAAGTAAGCACTTAAGTTCTCGTGCCCAAGTCGGGTCTGTTTTGGC
>CAYVZD010000006.1:0-15395 GCA_964456135.1 uncultured Bifidobacterium sp. | reverse complement strand
GAATTACAAACAGATAGTCCAGCGGCAAAAGTTTGGTATCAAATTGAGTCAATTGGCGGGCAAACAGGTTGGTACGGAGCAGACATTTTGTGGTCGATTCGAGGCCTCTTAGACACAATTGTTGGCGGGGTAGGACTTCGCCGTGGCCGACGCGACCCACACAAGTTACGAAGCGGTGAAAGTCTTGATTTCTGGCGTGTTGAGCAAATAGATCATGGCCGATATTTACGATTGCGCGCCGAAATGAAATTACCAGGCGAAGCCTGGCTGGAGTTTGAAGTTACTGAAAATGGAAAAACAAAAGTCGTTCAAACGGCTTCATTTTTACCCAAAGGTCTATTTGGGCATCTTTATTGGTACCTAATTTTGCCGTTTCACTTTTTTGTGTTCCCAACCATGATTCGAAACATTGTCAAAGCAGCAGAGCGATCATAGTAAAAGGCCGGCTAGCTATTTAAGTGAAAATTTCTAAGTAGCTAACCGACCGGACTTTACTTTTATTGCGGAATTAAAGTATTGGCGAATATTTGCCAGGCCAGCAATGACTTGGCGACCAAGCTAAGCACAATGTAAATGCGTTCACCATACAAATAATTAGCCCATTTACCTTTAGCTTGGTATTGCTTGTATTGAACCCAGGCAAATGAATTAAACAACAAGAAAATAGTTACCACAATTCCATAAACAAATGCTGGAGCTGAAGCATCTGATGGGTTACTTGGACCGATTACATAGATTAAAACTGCAAGCCATGGAACTGCACCAGCAATGCAGCCAAAAATAAAGGGTAGCCAACCACCGTTTCCAGGTTGTTCATATTTTTCCTGCAGCCAACCAAACAGAATCATTGACGCGTTCACACCGAAAATAGCCACGATCGCGGTGACGTCGGCAATGCCTGTTATTTGGGCAATCAGAACGATCATTACGGATGAGCTAATTGAGTATTCAACCCAACGGAAGTAATTGTGTTTTTGGCCAAGTCCGTTACTGTAACGACCAAAAAATTGGGGGCTGATCACAATAAAGTGTGCGAGCGCAGAAAGACCCAAAAATAGAGCAACCGATAACGCGATTGGAGTCTCGAAAAGCACAACCGGGTCTGCGTAGATAGATCCAGGTGGACCTGCCATGTAAGTGGCATTAACTGGAAGGGCAAAGTCATTCGAAAGTGCCAGTACGGCGATCATTTGAAGTAAATGAACTACGCCGGCAATTAAATTGAAGCGGCGCAATCCAGGAATAGTAATTTGTTTCATGATTCCAGAGTAAATCGCACAAGTCAGATTCTCACGATGAATTTAACAGTTAGGCTTAAATCGTGACTTTTTCAAGGTTTATTGCACTTGGCGATTCGCTAACCGAAGGGCTTTCTGATCGATATCCAAGCGGAAACTATCGCGGTTGGGCTGATCGAGTTGCAGACACTTTGGCAACTCAAACGGAAAACTTTAAATATGCCAACCTGGCCGTGCGTGGCAAGTTAGTCGAAGAGGTTGTCGAGCAACAATTGCCCAAAGCTTTAGAGCTGGCCAGCGAAAATACTTTGATCTCATTTCACGCTGGGGCAAATAATATTTTGCGACCTAATTTAGATTTTGAATTTGTTTTTGAGAATTATCGAAATGCAGTAAAAAAATTAACTGGTACTAATGCTAAAGTCATCGTTTTTACGGTCCGAGAAGCTGCCCGGCCACAAACCCCAGTTGAAATATTGTGGAATCGAAGATTTGGTCCATTTAATAAAAATGTTCATCGGGTAGCGCAAGAATTTGGTGCCAAAGTTATGGATGCAAATTCCTACGAAGTTTTTGGTGCACCGCAAATGTTGGCGGCAGATCGGCTGCACCTAAGCGCCGAGGGCCATCGCCGAGTAGCTAATGCAGTCTTGGCTGAACTTGGCTATCCACACGAAGATGACTGGTTGAATCCATTTCCGCCAACTTCCAGTGCGCCATTGCCGCTTAGAGTCGCCGGAAATGCAATCTGGGCTGTTGGTTATGTAGGTCCATGGCTTTTGCGCAGAGCAACCGGCAAATCGTCTGGCGATGGGCGCACAGCAAAGTATCCTGATTTGATTGACTGGAAACCAAAAGAAACTCTGCACAATCATTAGTCGAATGCAAAGAGATGTCTGAAAACTTATTCACGATGTACAGCACCGTCTGGTGTGGCTACTGTCAGCGACTTAAAAAACAACTAGCTGAGCATGAAGTGAAATATGTCGAAATAGACATTGAACAAAATCCCGATGCTGCCCAAATCGTCGAACAAGTCAACGAGGGAAATAGAACAGTGCCTACTTTGGTTTTCGCTGACGGTAAAGCCATGACTAATCCATCTTTGCAAACAGTGCTTTCCAAACTCGATGAACTAGAAAGCCATCATTAAATGATTAGGCGGGTGGCAGTTGCTGCGGTAACTTTGCTAGTTGCCTTGGGTCCAGCCGCACCCGTTCAAGCTGAACAAGCACAGTTTGTTGTGATGTCTCGAAATATTTACTTGGGAGCTGATGTAGGAATTGCGATGGACTTGCTTCCAGACTTTCCAGCAGCCACTCAATTTATGTGGGATCAAATGCGCCAAACTGATTTTGAAAGTCGAAGCAGCGGGTTTGTAGATGAAATTGCTCTTGAGCAGCCCGATGTAATTGGAATTCAAGAGGGCACCCGTTGGTATTGCCAATCAGGTCCGTTAGCAGATGAAGTTGTAGTTTTTGATTTCGTTCAAATTCTGCTTAATCAATTAAGTGGTGCTGGGTTGAACTATGAAATAGCCAGCCATGATGGACAGATTGCGCAAAATGTTGGCTTCAAGATAGCTCCGATTCCCTTACTAACCAAAGCAACAGATCCGGAAATCTTCCCATCACGATTTGGCAGTGAGAGTGCATACTGCGGCTTTGAAATCGCTGACGTTTTATTAATAAAGAGTTCACTTGCCGAGAGCGTGCTTGCAGTAGGTACAACTGAATACCAGGAAAAATACACAATCATTCCAACGGTAATGTCTGTCTATCGAGGATTTAGCTGGGCGGATATTTCGATTTCTGGAAAACCAGTTCGATTTGTAACCACACATCTTGAGTCACTTTATTCTGAAGACGGGACTCCCACCGCCAAAATTCAAGCCGATCAACTTATTTCAGACTTGGCTGCGACAAAAATTCCAATTGTTTTAATGGGAGATTTCAATAGCGATCCGCGCGATCCACGTCCAGACATCGGGCCAAACCCAGGTCAACAGCCAAGTGAAAATAGTGCATGCACTAAACAAGTTTTAAATCCAAATCTGGAAACGGCAGATTCCACGTGCAATGCATTTTGGACAATAATGCAAAGTGGTTTTCAATCAGTTGGCCCAGATGAGGCAGATCCACGCCATTACACCTGGGGTATGAACGCACTATTGACTGGACCAGATCCATCACGGTTACCCGCCGCGATTGAAATGGGTAACCCAACTGGTTTTACAGATCGACTTGACTACATTTTCGTAAAAGGCCCGATTAATGTTTTGCAAGCAAAACTTGTGGGGCAAAGCGCAGATCAAAAATGGGTATCAGATCACGCTGGAATTGTTGCTCGTTTTGAAATTTCACAACCCATCGAATATCAAGAAGTTCGATTAGCAGAGCACACCCGTTTTCCATTGGGGTTTTGGCAGCTTGTGGGCTTTGGTCTAGTGGCTCTGGCTGGATTCGGTATCGCTCGAAAAAGGCGAAAAAAGCGAAAATTGAACTAGTTTAAATTTCAACTATCTATGGTATGATGTTGTTATGAATTCAGAATTCGATTATCAGTTTGGTTTAGATACTTTTGGCGACATGGGTAGCGACGATAATGGCGCACCATTAACTGCTGGCCAAACTATTCGAAATTTAGTTGCGCAGGCCGTCTTAGCCGATGAACTTGGAATTTACGGCATAAACATTGGCGAGCACCACAGGGATGACTTTGCAGTTTCTGCACCAGACACCGTACTTGCTGGAATCGCAACCGTAACAAAAAATATAAAACTTGGTTCAGGTGTAACTGTACTTTCTAGTGATGATCCAGTTCGGGTTTACCAACGATTTGCCACAGTTGATGCACTATCAAATGGTCGGGCCGAAATTACTGCAGGACGAGGATCCTTCACTGAGTCGTTCCCGCTATTTGGCTATAACTTGAATGACTATCACACACTCTTTGAAGAAAAATTAGAACTACTTGTTGAGCTACTTAAAGAAGGTCCAGTTACTTGGTCAGGCCAGACTCGAGCTGGTTTACACAATCAAGAGGTTTATCCAAAAACTGAGCGGGGAAGTATTCCGCTTCGAGTAGGAGTGGGTGGATCACCTGAGTCGGTGGTCCGTGCTGCTCGGCTCGGTGCTCAGTTAGCGTTGGCGATTATTGGTGGTGACCCAGCGCGTTTTGCGCCATTTGCAGATTTGTTTCGTCAGGCAAATTCTGAATTTGGTCATGAACAAAAACCAATTTCGATTCATTCACCTGGGCACATCGCCAGTACAGATGAAGAGGCAATTGAACAGTTATGGCCGCACTATCAAACTATGTTTGGCCGCATTGGACGTGAACGTGGGTGGAGTCCAGTTTCCAAGCAACATTATTTAGCTGAAGTTCAATCAGGATCGCTGTATGTCGGATCCCCTGAGACTGTGGCGCGCAAAATCGCTCGGGCATTAAGTGTCGTTGGTGCCCAGCGCTTCGATTTCAAATACGTGAATGGTCCATTACCGCAAGGTCAGATTATGAAGTCGCTAGAACTTTATGGCACCCAAGTTATTCCTCGGGTGAAAGAACTATTGGCAGAAATTAAGCCGGCAAATTCTTTTCAATTAGTTCGATAATTGCTGGATCGTCTGGCTTTGTAGTTGGACGGAACCGGTGCACCTGTCCATCAGGTAACACTAAAAACTTTTCAAAATTCCACAATATGCGACCTGATTTACCGCTTGCATCCTTAGATTTGGTTAGCTCGCGATAAAGCGGGTGCTGATTACGACCGTTAACTTTAACTTTTTCAGTGATTGGGAAGGTAACCCCCCAAGTTGTGGAGCAGTAGTTTGAGATGGCTTCGCTGCTATTTAATTCTTGTAAAAATTGATTAGAAGGAAAGCCAAGTACGGTAAATCCACGCGGACCATATTTCTTCTGCATTGCTTCAAGTGCTTCATACTGTGGAGATAAGCCACATCGAGAAGCAACATTCACAACAAGTACAACTTTGTTCGAGTAATCGGCAAAAGTAGATTTCTTACCATCGAGCATGGTTAACTCAATTTCATTTAACTGCATGTTTTAATTAAACCTGAATAAATAGATACCTGCAGTGCGAGCCAAGGAAACCGTTGCCACAAATTGATAAATCTGCAGTAGCAGTCGCTGAATTAACAAAATTAGACTGGCAACGATTTGCTGCATTACGAATTGCCAGTCTGGAAACTGACCCAGAGGCTTTTGGTGGAAATTACGATCAACTCGTTCAATACTCAAAAGCAGACTGGGAAGAAAAATTTAATAAATTGATTCCACTGACCTGCGTAGTTTCTGGGCAAGATGTTGCATTAATGACTGTTGAAAATCTTGATGGAGATTTTGGTGCCACATGTTGGATTGGCGGTTGCTGGGTAAATCCAAATTTTCGTGGGCAAGGAATCATGCGAAAGATGTTTGAATTCATTGACGCGAATGCCGCTAGTAGATCGTGGCAAGTACAGGGACTAGGTGTTTGGGTTACAAATCATTCTGCAATAGCTGCTTATAGAGCATTGGGTTTTGTTGATAGAGGAGAACCAGTTCCAAGCACTTCGAAACCAGGAATGTTTTATCAGCGGATGATTCGAAAAACTCTTTAACTATTTGCAACTGCATTTGCATAAATTGCATCGTGAACATACTGCGCTAGACCAGAGTGCATGTTTTCATAAAATGCTGAAAACCTCTCATCAGCAACGTACATCTGGGCAAGATTTACATGCATTTCGTAGCTACAGTCGTACCACCAGTCTGAAATGGATTTGCGGTGGGCCTCAGCGCCAGCCAGAGCTCTGGCGTCTGTGGCCGGTAGTCCTGCCAGCATGGCATCTAAGATTTGTGCCGTAGCCTCGCTCATCTCTTTTTTAGCCATCTCAATATCTTCAGCCGAGTAAGTTGTTAACCGTTTTGTCGACTCTTTGTAGGCATCCGTTTCACCCCAACGTGCCTGGGCTTCTTCTTCATAGAGATTTTCAACCATAATGAACCAAGTTTAAATGAATTTGTGTTTAACATTATCCGTGAGTAAAAAAGACGTAGATAAATTTTTGTCCAAGTATTCTGGCGTACAACGAGAAACTCTTGAAATTGTTCGCCAACGAATTCTTGAAGTAATCCCTGACGCGCAGCAATGTATTAAGTATGGGATTCCAACATTTACCTTAAACGGAAAAGGTGTTGCTGGTATCGCTGGGAATAAGAATTCTTGTAGCTACTATCCCTACAGTGGATCAGTCCTGTCGCAATTTCCTGAAATAGCAGAGTGGAGTCAAACAAAAAGCGCGCTACATTTTCCAAATGACAAGCCACTTTCCAAAACATTGATTCGCAAACTCATTAAAGCCCGGCTCCAGCTCGGAATTTAACTTAAGCTGACCCCACTAGAATTTGAACATGTCTAAAGTTCTTGCGGCCCTGCCCATTGGTGAAAAAGTTGGTATCGCATTTAGTGGTGGGTTAGACACATCCGTTGCTGTTGCTTGGATGCGCGATAAAGGGGCAATTCCCTGCACTTATACAGCAGACCTTGGTCAATACGACGAGCCAGACATTGATTCAGTTCCAACTCGAGCCGCCGCTTATGGTGCGCAAATTTCTCGACTAGTCGACTGTAAAGAACCGCTTGTTGCCGAAGGTTTAGCCGCCATAGCCTGTGGCGCATTTCATATTCGATCTGGTGGCCGTCAATACTTCAATACAACCCCACTCGGGCGAGCGGTCACCGGAACATTACTTGTTCGCGCCATGCTTGAAGACAACGTTGAAATCTGGGGCGATGGGTCAACTTATAAAGGTAATGACATCGAACGGTTTTATCGCTACGGATTACTCGCAAATCCAAATCTGCGTATTTATAAACCTTGGTTAGACCAAGACTTTGTCCGTGAACTCGGTGGTCGAAAAGAAATGTCTGAATGGCTGGTTGCTCATAACTTTCCATATCGGGACAGTGTTGAAAAAGCTTATTCAACTGATGCAAACATTCTTGGCGCAACGCATGAAGCAAAAACTTTAGAGTTTCTTAATCAATCAATGGAAATAGTTCAACCAATTATGGGAGTCCGCTTCTGGGATGAATCAATTAACATCCCAGCAGAAGATGTGACAATAAGTTTTAATCAAGGCTTTCCAGTCGCAATCAATGGAAAAACATTTAGTTCTAATGTTGATTTAGTCAAAGAGGCAAATGCGGTTGGTGGCCGACATGGGCTTGGCATGGCTGATCAGATCGAAAACAGAATTATTGAAGCAAAGAGTAGAGGCATTTACGAAGCCCCTGGCATGGCGTTGTTGTTCATTGCTTATGAGCGGCTAGTTAGTGCGATCCACAATGAAGACACAATTGCTAATTACCATGCAGAAGGTAGACGGTTGGGTCGATTGCTTTATGAGGGTCGGTGGTTTGATCCGCAGTCTTTAATGCTCCGTGAATCACTACAAAAATGGGTTGCTTCAGCGATTACTGGCGAAGTAACCCTGCGATTGCGTCGAGGTGACGACTACACAATTTTGGATACTAAAGGACCTGGCCTGAGTTATCACCCCGAAAAACTTTCCATGGAACGAACCGAAAATGCAGCTTTTGGTCCAACTGATCGGATTGGTCAATTGACCATGCGTAATTTGGACATCGCGGACACGCGAGCAAAATTAGAACTTTACCGAACCCAGGGCCAACTCGACGCAAAAAACTTTGGCATAGTTGGCGAACTTGAAAGTGAATAAGAACGTCTCGCAGACTTCTAACTGTGTACGAACTCTTTGCTTTGATCAAATTTCAGGAGCCATAAATTACTAAATCGCAAGCACGCTTTTACCCATTACTATTTGTTTTTCTCTGGAGTACTGGGTTTGTCGTGGCCCGGTACATAAAACCACTTGCCGAACCGTTTACTTTCCTCACTTATCGTTATTCAATTGCTGCAGTTGTGTTATTAATTGCTGCAATTATCGCTAAAGAAAAATTAGCTTTAACCAAATCGCAAATTTTTAGTTCTGTCAGTGTTGCCATGATGTTGCATGTTATTTACATTGGCGGCGTTTTCTTGGCGGTAAGCCTCGGGGTGAGCTCCGGGGTGAGTGCGGTAATCGTAAGTTTGCAGCCAGTTTTAGTTGGCATTTTAGCTGTACCTATTTTGGGCGAGCGGTTAAGAACTGTTCAGATTATTGGGCTTGGCTTAGGCATAGTAGGGGTAGCAATATTGTTATTGCCTGGCATTTTCCAGGGTGACATTTCAACTCAATTCACGGCCGCAGGTATCATCACGTGCTTTGTGGCGCTTTTTGGCACTACTGGTGGCTACCTAATGCAAAAGAAAACTGGCGGTGATATTCCGTTTTTAACCGGAACCACAGTTCAGTATTTTGCGAGTGCCGTAGTGTTTTTAGTTTTCGCCTTAGTTCGTGAAGACACCAACGTTGTATGGAATGCCCAATTTATTTTTGGACTCTCCTGGGCAGTAATTGCCAATTCGATCGCATCGATCGCAATTCTTTATGCGCTACTTCGACAGGGAAGTGCTCAGAAAGCATCAAGCCTTTATTACCTTGTACCACCCTCGGCAGCGATTATGGCATTCGCACTATTTGGTGAGCGGATTCAAGCGTCGGGACTTTTTGGTATGGCACTTGCAGGACTTGGGGTCATGCTGGTTATGCGTGAAGTTCCAGTAGAAGAAACTAGTTAGTAGTTTTTTAAGTTCGCCAAGTATTCTTACCAACATGAAATACCAGATGCCCGCCGAGTGGGAAGCCCACGAACGTACCTGGATGGCCTGGCCAGTTGCTACGTATTCGGCAGGTGCTGATTCCGATATTGAAATTGCTTATGCAGCATGGGCAAATGTGGCAAATGCAATTATTGAATTTGAGCCAGTCACCATGGTGGTTGATCCAAGTAATGTTTCTTCGGCAAAAAAATGGCTGGATAGTCGAATTCAGATACTCACTGCGAATTTAGACGATGCCTGGATGCGGGACATTGGGCCAACTTTTGTTCGAAGTGATGATGGCCAAATCTCTGGTGTCGATTGGGTTTTCAATGGTTGGGGCGGCCAGCATTGGGCCAAATGGGATCATGACAGTCAAATAGCAAAACAGATTCTGGCTGAAACACAGATACCTCGAATTGATTCAAAACTCACCAATGAAGGTGGCGGAATCCATGTAAATGGCACCGGAACAGTTCTAGTAACTAAAACTGTTCAACTAGACCCTGGTCGAAATCCAGAGTTATCCGCAGGCGATGTCGAGGCCGAATTAGTTAGAACACTTGGCGTCAATCAAGTTGTTTGGCTTGAGCGTGGGTTAACTCGAGACTATGAAGATTTTGGTACTCGAGGCCATGTGGACATCGTTGCGACGTTTTGTAATCCAGAAACGATTTTATTTCACCAACAATTAAATCCTGCCCATCCTGATTTTGAAGTAAGTAAAGAAGTTGAAGCGACGCTACGTAAAACCCAGTTCAAGTTAATTCCAGTCCCAGCCCCAGACATCATCCGCGATGAAGAAGGTTTTGTTGATTACAGCTACATCAATCACTACGTGTGCAATGGTGCTGTAATACTTTGCGGTTTTGCTGACCCAGCAGATGAAAAAGCTAAAGAAATTATGGCAAAAGCATATCCAGGACGAAAAATAGTTTTAGTGGACGCACGCGAGATTTTTGCGCGCGGCGGTGGCATTCACTGCATCACTCAACAGCAGCCAAAATAGTTAGACCGCTACTAAATCATTTTTCTGCGCCAAGATAGCCCTTAATGTCAGCAGGCTAACCGGGATTGAGGCAATTGCGCATAACCAGCCATAACTCAAAGTTGCAATGATTACGCCAGCGATTGCACCACCAAAAGCTCCGGATAAGTTCATCACTAAATCAGAAACACCCTGCGCAGAAGCGCGATAGTGATCACTAACCGTTTCTGAGAGCAGAGTTGATCCAGCGATTAGTGTTCCCGACCAACCCAAACCCAGTAAGAACAGCCCGATGCCAAGCTGTGTGCTGTTGTCAGCTGATGCAAAACCTGCAATAAAAGCTGAGGTCAAGAGCACCAGACCTGCGATTGCAATTACTTTTACTCGACCGATTTTGTCTGAGAGTTTTCCAATTAAGGGCGAGAATGCATACATTCCAGCTATGTGAACACTAATTACTAAGCCAATTACTCTTAAAGAAACATCAACATGTTTCATGTGCACCGGAGTCATCACCATGATTGAAACCATGGTTACATGACCGATAGCGATTGCTGATATGCCAAGCAGAGATTTTGAATTAGACCTTATGTGCTCGAAAGTTTCTCGAAACGGTATTTTTGCTGGCGTAATTGTGCCTACTTCTGCACTTCCAGCCAAACTTGTTAAGTAAGGATCTGGTTTGAGTCTTAGCCAAATTAAACTTGCCCCAGCCAATAGAGATAGTGAGGCCATTAGAAATGGTCCAGTGAGTTGGGGAAGATTGAGTCGGTCTGCCACCTGACCGAGTGGTTCAAGTAAGTTCGGACCCAGTACAGATCCAATAGTTGAGGCCCAAACTACAAACGACAAGCTACTTGCTCTATTTTGATCATCTGCCAAGTCGATGGCTGCATAGCGCGCTTGATAACCCGCTGCTGATGATGCACCGATCATGAAGGTGCCTAGAAAAATTAATGGCACCAGGGCACTATTACCGGCAATGACGGCGATAGCAGCGCCGGTAGCGCCGATTGAGTAGCCAGTGGCCAACGCTAACCGGCGACCACCACGCCTGGTTAAGTTTGCTAAAACCAGTGCCATTACTGCAGCGCCTAAGACGCTGAAAGTTTGGGCGATCCCAGCTAGGGTTTCAGAATTCGTAATTGAAGTGACTAAAAGTGATCCAGCAGCCACGGTGCCGGCTACGCCTACACCGCTTAAGACTTGGGCTAGCGCTAAGGTCCGGATTGTTCGAGTTTGTAAATTTGTCGAGATGGTTTCAGTCACGTCTTTCAGACTATCGTCATGGTTGAATAATCCAATGACTAGATCAGAAAATTTTACGGATAATTCTGGAGCGAACTACGCGGTCACTTCTCGTAGTTATTACCCAATTATTAGCGCCGTATTTGTCGGTTTATTACTCATTTCAAACGTTGGTGCAGTCAAATTAATTTCTGTTGGTCCACTAATCGTTGATGGTGGAGCATTTCTGTTTCCTTTGGTTTACATTGTGGGCGATGTTTTAACTGAGGTTTATGGTTTTAAAGCAGCTCGCAGAGTTATTTTTGTAAGTTTTGGAATGGCGATCCTTGCCGCACTTACTTTTTGGCTAGTCCAAATTTCACCAGCAGCCCCAGGTTGGGAAAACCAAGCAGCCTTCGAGTCAATTCTTGGATTTGTGCCACGCATAGTTTTGGCTAGCGTTTCTGGATTTCTGGTTGGCCAGCTGTTGAATGCCTGGGTACTGGTAAAGATAAAACAACGTACGAAAGAAAAGAAACTTTGGGTTCGTTTAATTGGTTCAACTGCAGTTGGTGAACTTGCCGACACAATTGTTTTCTGCACAATTGCTTTTTACGGAATCATCACTGGTAGTGAATTCACTAATTATGTGGTTGTTGGCTATGTTTACAAGACCCTGCTTGAAGTAGTGCTGCTACCCATTACATATCGGGTCGTGCGTCACGTAAAAGCGCGGGAAGTTACCTATAGTTCACATCAAGAAGTTATTTAATTTCGTTGATATTGACCGAGAAACTCGGCTTTGAATTCGTAGAAAGTGCCGTCCAGAATACTTTGACGAATTTTAGCTACTAAATTAACGATGAAGTATTCATTGTGAATAGTAAGCAAGGTTCCAGCAGACATTTCTTTTGCATGAACTAAGTGGTTTAAGTAAGCCTGCGAGTAATGAGTGCAGGTGTAGCAGGCACAACCTGGGACTAATGGGTCTAAGGATTTTTTGAACTTGGCATTTGAAATGTTGAATCTGCCCGTAGGGAAGTAAACAGCAGCATTTCTAGCAACTCGAGATGCAGAGACACAGTCAAATGTGTCGGCACCATTTTCTACTCCAACAAACAAATCCTCTGGCTCACCGATTCCTAGAAGGTGTCGTGGTCGTTGTGCAGGAAGTTCTTCGCTTACCCAGCGCACGATGGTGCCTAATTGTGCTTTATCTAAAGCACCACCAATGCCATAACCATCAAAATCCATTGCACCAAGATCTTTAGCAGCTTTTCGCCTCAAGTCTTCGTACTGGGCTCCTTGAATAACACCAAATAGTGCTTGGTACGGGCGATGACTGCGCTTTTGAGTTAATTCTTCGTGCGCAGCAATACATCTCAAAGCCCAAAGTCGAGTCCGCTCTAAGGACATATCTTGGTATTCGCGAGTATTTAACAAAGTTGTGCACTCATCGAAAGCGAACATGATGTCAGCGCCAAGTTCATGCTGAACTTGCATCGAAAACTCAGGGGTAAACCTGTGCATTGAGCCGTCTAAATGTGACTTAAAAGTAACTCCATCGTCATCTACATGTGCCAAGCGTTCTTTATCTTGGGCAATCACATCGTCTGATCTCACAGTGACAGATTCCATGGCCAGCACTTTTTTAAATCCCACACCAAGGCTTAATACTTGAAAGCCACCGCTATCGGTAAAGGTAGGTCCGGGCCAATTCATAAATTTGCCAACGCCACCAGCCTGGTCGACAATTTCTGGTCCTGGCTGCAAGTACAGATGATAGGCATTTGCAAGTAAGGCCTGCGCACCTAGATCTTTCATGGATTCTGGAAGAACAGATTTAACTGTTGCTTTAGTTCCAACTGGAATAAAAGCGGGTGTTTGAATCTGGCCATGCGGGGTAGAGATAATTCCAGCTCGTCCAATTGACTTGAGGTCAGATTGTGGTGGCTCAAGCTGTTTAACAACTTCAAAGCCAAATTGTGATTTGGCCAAAACTAACTATTTTCTATTTGCTCATCGAGGTGGGTGGCAACTTTTGCAAGCGCTTTGCCCAAAGCTTCATATTCAGCATCAGTAAGTTGATCAACAAAATGCTTCCGAACACCAGAGACATGTATTGGGGCTGCAGCAACAAGGGTGTCCCAACCTTTATTCGTCATAATGCAATTCTGACCGCGGCGATCCTGCTCACAACTGCGTCGATTTACCAACCCACGATCTTCGAGACGATCGATCTGGTGAGATAACCGGCTACGGGAAAGTAGAGTTTTTTGGGCAAGTTCGCTCATGCGCATTTGCTTATTTGGGGCCTCGGAAAGGCGGACCAAAATTTCATAGTCGGTAATGGTTAGACCAAACTCTTCTTGTAGTTCCCGACTTAATAACTCCGGAAGCAAACTGGACGCAGTAATCCAAGACCGCCAGTGCACTTGCTGGTCTTTGCTTAGCCATTTAGTCATATCTAAATTTTAGACGACTAATTGAAAATTGAACTAATCTGGCTTAAGTTTCCCAGATTTTTATCCCGCCCAAAATGCCTGCAGTATTTTCAACAATTGTGACATTGGGGCCAAAATCTTCGTCAAGTAGATGGCGTGCATTACCGCCACCGATATAAATGTGGTCAAAGAATAAAAATGAGTCGTAGGCAGTTATCGCCTTTTTAACCCGCCTAATCCATCTTTCTTTGCCAACTTCTTTACGCGCAGCATTACCGATTTGGTCTTCGAAACTTTGACCTTTGCGGAATGGGGCATGACCAAGTTCAAGATGGGGAAGTAATTTGCCCTCATAAAAAAGCGCAGCCCCACAACCGGTACCTAGTGTCATGACAAACTCAAGTCCGTGGCCTTGAATTACGGCGCTACCTTGCACGTCTGCATCGTTAGCGACTCGAATCGGCACATTAAACGCTTCGGCTAAACCTTTTGCTAAATCGAAGTTATGCCAGGCAGATACAAGCAGCGGATCAACTTCACCTTCGAGTGTGCTTTTACTTAGCGAAGGTATGTTAACTACTTTGCCCTCGCGAACTAGGCCAGGGAAGCCTACTGACATCCGGTGGTACCCAGTAAGTGTTTGTGTTAGTTCACGCAGTGCCGAGATTAACCGCTCAGGAGGACACGGGTAAGGCGTATCAATTCGCAAGCGATCTGAAATCATTTCGCCAGTGGCATTAAGGAGTGCACACTTTAATCCACTGCCACCAATATCAACAGACAAAGTAACTACATCAGTAGGAAAACTGTGCTTTGCCATGTCACACCTTGGTTAGTATTTCAGCTCCGGTTGGAGTAACCACCAGCGTATGTTCAAACTGTGCACTTCGTTTACGGTCAGCGGTTACTACTGTCCAATTATCCTTCCACATATCCCAATGGTGGGTGCCAATAGTCAACATCGGTTCGATGGTGAAAGTCATGCCGACTTCCATCAGGGTTGAAAATTCATCAGTGTCGTAGTGGGGGATGATCAGGCCAGTGTGAAAACTTGTGCCAACTCCATGCCCGGTGAAATCTCTTACTACGCCATATCCAAATCTTTTGGCGTAAGACTCAATTACTCGACCAATTACATTGATTGGTCGACCAGGTTGCACTGCGGCAATGGCTCGGCGCAAGGATTCTTCGGTTCGTTCGACCAGTAATTTTGATTCTTCATCCACCTCACCGGCTAAAAATGTGGCATTTGTATCGCCATGAACGCCATGTATGTAGGCAGTGATATCTATGTTGCAGATGTCACCATCTTGAATAACTGTTGAATCTGGAATTCCGTGACAAATAACTTCATTCAAACTGGTACAGAGAGATTTTGGAAAACCGCGATATCCAAGTGTTGACGGATATGCTCCATGATCACATACGTACTCGTGACCAATACGATCTAGCTCGTCGGTTGTTACTCCAGGTGCGACATGCTTACCAACTTCAATAAGCGCGCCTGCTGCAATGCGTCCAGCAATTCGCATTTTTTCAATAGTTTCTGAATCACGAATATCTGAATCTTTGGATTTAGTTGGTGCTTTTTTGCCCACATACTCGGGGCGAATAATTTGATTTGGCACAATGCGAGTTGGCGAAATAATTCCTGGAGTTAAATTGCCAACTTTTGCCGTCATAATTTTTTAAGTTTAGAGCAAATACAAAAGCCCCAGTTTGCATTGGGCTATTTGTATTAGGAGAAATACAAAAGCCCCAGTTTGCA
>CAYVZD010000005.1:32876-44485 GCA_964456135.1 uncultured Bifidobacterium sp. | reverse complement strand
CTCCAATCGAAATTTCACTCTCAACTCGGCCATTGAAATGAGAGCCAATAATTGAACGTCCACGTAGCTGGTCACCAACTTTTAAGACTCCGCGATTCTGGAGAACAGCCATGCGCGCACTAACGCCAGTTCCTGTCGGTGAACGATCTATTTTTCCGGGTTGAATTGCCACCGCGTTATGGCTAATTAGTACTCCATTTTCTTCGAAAACTGGTGCGGCAATCTGGCAGAACGAAATATGTTTCCAATCAGGATTTGTTGGATGGTTGAAACCAACTTGCTCGTTGGCTGCGTTAGTAATAGTTATGCCTACTTCGGCTAACTCGCGTGCCTCATCGGGTTTAATCGCAAAACCTAATTCGTGTGCGTTGACGATCGCAAAGCTGTCTCCGCCGTAAGCAATATCCGCTTTTACAGTGCCAATACCGGGCACTTCTATGTTGACATCAAGTCGATCAACGAACGAAGGCACGTTATGTACTCGGATTTCAGTTGCCTTGCCATCTTTACATTTAGCAACAACATCAACTAAGCCCCCTGGTGCCTCCATGGTGA
The DNA here is from genome assembly GCA_964456135.1 of uncultured Bifidobacterium sp. Lineage (GTDB taxonomy): Bacteria > Actinomycetota > Actinomycetes > S36-B12 > UBA5976 > UBA5976. Next base: position 43,930 of record CAYVZD010000005.1, on the reverse strand, counting down.
AGCGAGTTTCTGGTTCTTGCATTGGCACAATTCCAGTTTCTAAAACGACAGTTGCCACGCACATCGAATTTGAACCAGACATAGGCGGAGTATCTTCTGGCTCCATGATTATCCAACCAACAGCGGCTTTTGGATTTTTTGGGGGTACTAATAAATTAACGTGACGGAATACTCCACCTCGGGGTTCGCGTAAAACAAAATTTCGAAGCTCTTGATCGTTAGCAATAAATCTTGATTGTTCCCAAATTGTTTCTCCAGGCGGTGGATTTACTCCCCCAACAATTACATCGCCAACTTCACCTTCAGCATGAACGCTTACCACGTGAATTACTTTTGAACTTCGCATGCTCTAACTATAAAGCCACGGCAGATTTATTTACTCAGCTGTTTGAAAATCAAAAGCCTGACGCATTGCGGTGTCTATTGCGTCCAGGGCCAACTCGACTCGAGTTTCGACACTTCCGTCCAATGAAAGCCACGCGCGACCAGTACTAATTAAGTCGTCTTCAAATTCCCGAGTCATTGAGATACGCAAATTTTCACTGTCGCGAATTTTGTCTTGTACAAATGGCACGCCATCCGGTTGGGTCACAAAATAAATTCGATTTTGTGTTGTTGCCGGCATAGGCAGACTGGCTTTGTTACCTAAATAACGTCGCTCCCAAATAATTGTGGCAAAAACATCAGTGTCACAACAGACAACAGGTCCACCTGTGCGCGCTGCCACGTCCTCTAACTGTTGCTGTACAACTGCGATTTCCACAAAGTCCGTTGAAGTCCACGGCACTGCATGTTCAACTAGGCCCATGGCTTCGGCTTGTTCTTTTTTACGCATGGTTAGGTCGCGACCGTACTCACGAATCCAGTTTGTTGCGGCGAAATTTCCGCCGCGCTTTTTTAACGCTTCTTGAACAGCAAGTGTTGTGGTTGTCGTGCCAGTTGATTCAGCACCGATAAATACTGCCCTAATAGCCAATAACTCTCGAGAACCTGGTCCAAGTAAATGCCAATTACCAATTAAGTCTTTGCGAATTTGGGTTGAGGAAACCGGGACTAATTTTCGATCTGGATCAAAACTGAAATGATGTAAGCCAAGTTTTTGCGCAAATTTCTCTCCTGATTTTTCAGAAGTTACCAGTAAGTCAACCGGTGGGGTTTGGCGCAGGTGCGCCTGAATAACTCGGGTATTTGAATCCCACGCAGCAGCATTATCTAAGTCGTATGGAGTTGATTCATACCCATGCACAATTGTCATGTTTGATTCGGCCACGCCTTCAGCCATGCAATCTTGCTGCAGGGCGCGAGCACGATCAGCAGCGCTAACTCGATCATGTGGTTGAGCCAGAACAATGACAACAACATGGTCACGCTTTTCAATAGCGGCTTTAATTAACTTCACATGTCCCATATGTGGTGGGTTAAATGTGCCAGTTACTAATGCGGAAGGCATAAGTTGAGCCTACCTTTTGCTTCCCCGAAGGTAAAAATAAAAAGTCCACCCAATAATGGAGTGGACTTTTTAATTTTGTGCAATTTAGCGAGCGGCTGTGCCTTCTTTGTAGTCACTGTCCGAAGACTTGACCCATGACATCAACTTACGTAATTCACGACCAGTTGCTTCAATTGGATGTGCTTCACCCTTAGCGCGTAAAGCTTTGAACTCTGGAGCACCAGCATCTTGATCATCAATAAATCGCTTCGCAAACGCTCCACTTTGAATATCTTTGAGAATCGACTTCATCGATTCTTTAACGCGGGCATCAATGACCCGTGGACCTGATACGTAGTCGCCGTATTCAGCAGTGTCAGAGACTGACCAACGCTGCTTTGCGATACCACCTTCGTACATCAGATCAACAATTAATTTAAGTTCATGCAAACACTCAAAGTAGGCAACTTCTGGTTGGTAACCTGCTTCAACTAAAGTTTCAAAACCTGCTTGAACTAATGCTGATGCACCACCACAAAGTACTGCTTGTTCACCGAATAGATCAGTTTCAGTTTCTTCAGTAAATGTGGTCTTGATACCACCTGCACGAAGTGCACCAATTGCAGCTGCATATGAAAGTGCAAGCGGCCATGCATTACCAGTTGCATCTTGTTCCACAGCCACAATCGCTGGAACACCTCGGCCAGCAACATATTCGCGACGAACTAAGTGACCTGGGCCTTTAGGTGCAACCATACAAACATCTACATTTGCCGGTGGTTTGATGTAACCAAATCGAATGTTAAATCCATGTGCGAAAAATAGTGCGTCGCCGGGATTTAAATTAGGTTCAATATCTTGCGCATAAACTTTGCGCTGCACATGGTCTGGAACCAGAATCATGATTAGATCTGCTTCTTTTACCGCAGTCGCCGGGTCAACAACTCGCAAACCTTCGGCTTGTGCTTTTTCGCGGCTCTTCGAACCTTCGGCTAAACCGACTCGCACATCTACTCCACTATCGCGAAGACTTAGTGCATGTGCGTGGCCTTGGCTACCGTAACCGATAACCGCGACCTTGCGATTTTTAATAATGGCTAGATCAGCGTCATCTTCATAAAATAACTCGGCCACAATTTCTCCTTATTTAGTGTGTTTAGTGTGCCAGAAAAGATTAAAAATTCCGAATTTATGCTTGTTTGTCTGCACTACGTAATGCGCGATCGCTGATACCGCGACCGCCACGACTTAATGCAACAACACCGGACTGCACGATTTCTTTAATACCGTGCTGCGCTAGTACTTCAAGCAATGCTTCAAGTTTCTCGCGTGAACCAGTCGCTTCGATGGTTACTGCATCAGTACCCACATCGACAACTTTGGCGCGGAAGAGTTCGACTAACTGTAAAACAGCAGCTCGAGCATTGGCATCGGCTCTGACTTTAATCAGCATTAATTCGCGCGAAATTGTTGCTTCATCAGTCAGTTCGATAATTTTGAGCACGTTAATCAGTTTGTTTAACTGCTTAGTAATTTGCTCAAGGGCAATGTCATCAACTTCAACCACAATTGTCATTCGAGAAATGCCTGGGGTTTCAGTTACGCCTACTGCAAGCGACTCAATGTTGTAGCCACGTCGTGAAAACAAAGCTGAAATGCGAGCCAAAACGCCTGGTTGATCTTGAACTAAAACCGAAAGAGTGTGCTTCGACATTATTCGTCATCCCCTCTTTCCCACTTTGGTGCCAGATCGCGAGCGAATTTAATTTCATCGTTACTAGTTCCGGCTGCAACCATTGGCCAAACCATGGCATCTCGGTGCACTCGGAAGTCAACAACTACTGGCACATCGTTAGTTCCCATGGCTTTTTCGATTGTTGCGTCCACATCTTCAGGCGAATCACAGCGCAAGCCTAAGCAACCATATGCGTCGGCTAACTTCACAAAATCTGGGAATGAATGGGAATGTAAATCAGTATTGCTATAGCGCTCGCTATAGAACAGAGTTTGCCATTGGCGCACCATACCCAATGATGAATTGTTAATTAACGCGACTTTGATTGGAATGTTATTGATTGTGCAAGTGGCTAACTCTTGGTTAGTCATTTGGAAGCATCCGTCACCATCAATAGCCCAGACAGTTGAATCGGGCATACCAACTTTGGCTCCCATTGCTGCTGGGATTGCGTATCCCATGGTGCCTAATCCACCTGAGTTCAACCAGGTATTTGGATTTTCGTAGCCAATAAATTGAGCAGCCCACATTTGATGTTGACCAACACCAGATGTGTAAATGGCATCCGGTCCAGCAATTTTGCCTAACCGCTCAATCACTAATTGCGGAGACAGCGTTCCATCATCAGGTAAGTCATAACCCAGCGGATATGTTTCTCGCCAGTGATTTAGAGTTCGCCACCAACCAGTTAAGTCTGCACGATTTCCTGCATCAAATTCGGCGATTATTGCTGGAGTTAATTGAAGTAATGCTTCTCTTAAGTCAGCCACAATCGGAATGTCTGCTGTGCGATTCTTGCCAATTTCAGCAGGATCAATATCAATGTGAATTACTTTTGCGCGTGGCGCAAAAGTTTCTAATTTGCCAGTTACTCGATCGTCAAAACGTGCACCGAGGGTGATTAATAAATCGCTTTGCTGAAGTGCGCCAACTGCACCTACCGAACCATGCATGCCCGGCATACCCATGTGCTGTGGATGGCTATCTGGAAAAGCGCCACGAGCCATCAAAGTGGTCACAACTGGAATACCAGTTAGTTCAGCAAGTTTACGAAGTTCTATTGATGCACGTGAGCGAATAATTCCGCCACCAACATATAAAACTGGACGATGCGCTTCCACAATCATGCGCGCTGCTTCTTTTATTTGTCGTCCATGTGGTTTTGTTGTCGGTTTGTAACCAGGTAAATCAATTGAAGTCGGCCAGTTAAATTCAGCCTTATTTTGTAGTGCATCTTTTGTGATGTCGACAAGAACTGGTCCTGGTCGACCACTACCCGCTAAATGAAATGCTTCCTTGATTGCACCAGGAATGTCTTCGGCACGGGTAACTAAATAATTATGTTTTGTGATCGGCATGGTGATGCCACGGATGTCTGCTTCTTGAAATGCATCGGTACCGATTGCAGCCGAACCTACTTGCCCAGTAATTGCCACCATTGGAACTGAATCCATATGTGCATCGGCAATTGGCGTAACTAAATTAGTTGCACCTGGTCCACTAGTTGCCATACAAACACCAACGCGACCAGTTGCGGCTGCATAACCTTCAGCGGCGTGACCGGCACCTTGTTCATGGCGAACCAAAATGTGGCGAACAGATTTAGAGTCCATTAACGGGTCGTAAGCGGGAAGAATTGCACCGCCAGGAATTCCGAAAACCACATCGACATCAGATAGTTCGAGTGATCGGACAAGACTTTGTGCGCCCGAGATAACTTCAGCCATGGATTACTCCTATTTCTAAAAGAAGGATCGCTTCTTTTTAAATTGATCCACAAGGCAGTTGGCTTTGACGATATGTTTTCTGCGCCGCAAGCGACTTGTAACAGAAAATTGCGCCCGGTTTGTTGGTCACGCCCCGATTGCACCGTCACCACCAAGTGGTGTTAGTGGTTCTAACTCTAGGCAAAAAAGTCACATCAGTCACATCGGCAACTTTTTGGCCAGATTTCCAAAAGCTTCTAAATCACCTAACTTCAGGTTAAATGCGGATGAAAACGTTACATTTTGCCAATACGTTAGAGGTGAGCGCGGGCGCGTTTTTGTGAACTGGCAGGACCATTAATGACTCAGTACGTGTTTGACTTCTCAGAGGGCGACAAAGATCAAAAAGATCTTCTTGGTGGCAAAGGTGCCAACCTTGCTGAGATGACCCGACTAGGTTTACCAGTTCCACCAGGATTCACGATTACGACACAAGCATGTCGCGAATACTTAGCAGCTGGATCAGAGCCTGGACCACTTCGCGTGCAAGTCACAATGGCACTTCGACGATTAGAAGATCAATTAGGTAAGCGACTTGGTGACGTTGAAGATCCTCTACTAGTAAGCGTGCGCTCGGGTGCCAAATTCTCAATGCCCGGAATGATGGAGACCGTTCTAAATGTTGGGCTAAATGATTACTCGGTAAATGGTTTAGCTAAAGCCAGTAACAACGAGCGCTTTGCCTGGGATTCATACCGTCGACTTATTCAAATGTTTGGCAAAACTGTTTTAGATATTGAAGGCGAAATTTTTGCAAATGCACTGCAGCGCGCCAAAGATCGCAACGGAGTTTCTTCGGATGTCGACTTAACTCCAGATGTGCTGCGCGAACTTGTTGAAGAATTCAAACAAATAATTCGCGATCACGGTGGACGTGAGTTTCCGCAAGACCCTCGCGAACAACTTGATTTTTGTGTTCGAGCAGTTTTTGACTCGTGGAATACTCCCCGGGCGCATCTGTACCGTCGCCGGGAACGTATTTCACATGACCTAGGTACTGCGGTAAATATCTGCTCCATGGTTTTTGGAAATTTAGGTGAAACTTCTGGAACAGGTGTGGCTTTCACTCGAGATCCAGCTTCAGGTGAAACAGGCGCTTATGGTGACTACCTACCTAATGCTCAAGGTGAAGACGTAGTAGCTGGCATCCGAAATACATTTAGCCTCGAAGAATTGCGTCGACTCGATGAAAAATCCTTCACTGACTTAATGCAGATTATGCGCAAACTTGAAACGCATTATCGAGACTTGTGTGACATTGAATTTACCGTTGAAAAAGGCAAGCTTTGGATGCTGCAAACTCGTGTCGGTAAAAGAACTGCTGCAGCGGCATTCAGAATTGCTACGCAATTAGTTGATGAACATTTAATCACGATGGATGAAGCACTTACTCGAGTCAACGGCAGTCAACTAGTTCAATTGATGTTCCCACAATTTGATTCAGCAAATCGAACTAATCCAGTTGCAACTGGAATGGCGGCTTCGCCAGGCGCTGCAGTTGGTAAGGCAGTTTTTGATTCGGCTACTGCAGTTAAGTGGTCGCAAAGTGGTGAGCGCGTTGTGTTAGTAAGGCGCGAAACAAATCCCGATGATCTAGAGGGCATGATTGCGGCTAACGGAATTTTGACATCTCGTGGCGGTAAGACTTCGCACGCCGCGGTGGTTGCACGAGGCATGGGTAAAACCTGTGTTTGTGGCGCTGATGCGATCGATGTAAATACTGCTGAAAAATATGCACGCATTGGTGAACTAGAAATTCGCGAAGGTGACATGATTTCGATCGATGGCTCTTCGGGCCAGGTATTTATCGGTGAATTATCGGTGGTTCCTTCGCCAGTTTCTATTTATTTAGAAAATGGTTTGGACCATGCGATCTCAAACTCTGATGCAGAAACGGCTGACTTAATAAAAGCAGTCGACCGCATTTTGAAACATGCTGACTCGGTGCGCCAGCTACGAGTGCGAACTAATGCAGATAATGCCGAAGATTCAAGATGGGCCAGAAAATTAGGCGCTGAAGGAATTGGTCTTTGTCGGACTGAACATATGTTCCTTGGAGATCGTCGAGTGCTGATTGAGCGAGTAATTTTGGCCGATACTGAGGCCGATAGAAATACCGCTCTTGATGCATTATTACCGATGCAACAACAAGACTTTGAACAAATACTCGATGCGATGAATGATCTTCCAGTAACCATTCGGCTACTCGATCCACCACTTCATGAGTTCTTACCAGACCGAGCACAGTTAATGGTTGATGTCGCCTTAGGTAAAGAACGTGGACAAGACGTTACACATCAAGAATTACAGTTAGCAGCTGTTGAGCGTCTACACGAATCCAATCCAATGTTGGGCTTACGTGGTGTTCGCCTTGGCATTGTGATTCCAGGTTTATTTGTTTTGCAAGTTAGAGCCATTGCCTATGCAGCGATTAATCGCATTCGCCAAGGTGGAAATCCAAAAGTTGAGATCATGATTCCCCTAGTTGGATCAGTAATGGAACTACATTTAATCCGCGATGAAATTGACAAAGTTATTCGCGATATTTCGCAGGCCGAAAATATCGAATTACCTTTTGCAATTGGCACAATGATCGAACTTCCTCGCGCTGCACTTACCGCCCAACGAATTGCCGAGGCAGCAGAGTTCTTTTCATTTGGAACTAACGATTTAACTCAGACAACTTGGGGTTTCAGTCGTGACGACGTGGAAGCAGCATTCTTTGCAAACTATTTGGACAAAGGTATCTTCACGGTTTCGCCGTTTGAATCTCTGGATGTTGATGGAGTTGGGGCATTGATTGCCACTGCTGTTGAAAAGGGTCGATCAACTCGACCAAACATTAAATTAGGCGTTTGCGGCGAACATGGTGGAGATCCAGAGTCAATCAAGTTCTTCCATGCAGTTGGACTCGATTACGTTTCGTGTTCACCGTTTCGAGTACCGGTTGCCAGATTAGAAGCTGGCCGAGTTAGCGTGCTTTCCAGTAACTAACTTGGATTTGCTCGAACTAATTTTGCAAAAGCACCCATCAATATTGCGCCAGCTGCAGGTATGAGTAGCGACCAACGCAAAGTTAAATACTCAGATAAAAATCCAAGCAGTGGTGCACCCACCAAAAAACCTGCATAGGAAACTCCACCAACTATCGCAACCGCTTGCGACGGCGCTATGTGGCCCACAAATCTAGTCCGAGCAATTTCACTTGCTGCACTGAATAGCGACGGAATAATTACCGAAACACCAATACCCAGTAATACCCAGCCAAGCGTTATGCCAAACGGACGGCCGATTAGTAAGCCAATGGTTAATCCAACCCCGGCTATATAACCACCAAATTTAACGACAGTTTCGCGCGAGAACTTATCAGTAATGCGATCACCACTTAGCCGACCTATTACCATGGCAGCCGAAAAAGCGATGAAAGGAATTGTCGAAATGAACGGTGATGATTGCCAAGTATCGCGAAGCAAAATTGCACCCCAGTCAGCTGCTGCGCCTTCACAAACTGAGGCTGCGAAACCAAGTAGTCCCAGCCAATAAAAAACGTGTGGGCGTTCTCGCTCTGTTTTTGGTGCAACTTCCTCTTCATGAATGTCTACTTGAGGTGGCAGTAGATTTTTTTGTAATACTGGCACTACAGCAACAGAAATAAGTCCCAACATTATTGCTTGAGTCAAGTAGCTAATTTCTAGTTGAGAAAAAGTTCCGCCTATTGCCGCACCGACTAGTCCACCAACACTAAATCTGGCGTGAAAACTATTCATTAAGGATTTTTTAGAAATTCGTTCGATTGCTGTGGCATGAGAATTCATCGCAATGTCATGCACGGCAACCAAGAATCCAGTCAGAAATAGTGTGCCGATTAACCAAGGCACATTCAGTAACATGCCAAGCAAAATTGTTGCTAGCCCATAGGTCCAAGTTGCATGAACTAGAACACGAGAGCTTCCGTATTTTGCTGCTAAATGTCCAGCTGGCTTCATAGCAAAAAAGATGCCGAGTGATCCAACAAATGTCACTAGGCCAAGTTGCCCATTTGATAAACCAAAATAATTACGAATATCCGGCAATCGCGAAACAAAAAGTCCCATACTTGTGCCGTTGTAAACGAAGGCAAAATAGATGGTCCACCGTGCCGCTTTAATAGTTTGACTTGGAAAAGTTAATTCCAAATTAGTCACAAACAGCGCCTTTAGAAGCTGAGCCAACTAGTTTTGCGTACTTGTGCAAAACACCGCGATTGAACTTATGTGGCACAACTTTCCAATTCTTTTTGCGCTCTGCAAGTACGGCTGGATCGACTAATAAATCAAGTTTTCCATTTGGAATATCAATTCGAACTCGATCTCCATTTTCAACAAATGCAATCGGTCCGCCATCACTAGCTTCGGGTGCGACGTGGCCAACACACAATCCAGTTGTGCCCCCGCTAAAGCGACCATCTGTAATGAGCAGTACATCTTTACCTAGACCGGCACCTTTGATCGCACCGGTAATCATCAACATTTCGCGCATCCCTGGGCCACCTTTAGGTCCTTCATAGCGAATGATTACTACATCGCCTGCTTTGATGTCACCGTTTTCCAAGGCATCCATCGCACCACGTTCGCGCTCAAATACTTTTGCTGGACCTTCGAAAACATCAACAGGAATACCTGCGCTTTTACAAACAGCGCCTTCCGGAGCAAATGAACCTTCAAGAATTGTGATGCCGCCAACTCCGCCGATTGGATTCTGAACAGCGTGCAAGATAACGCCATCAGGGTCAGGCGAACTTATTTGGGCTAAGTTTTCGGCAACTGTTTTTCCAGTAACCGTTAAGCAATCGCCATGTATTAACCCAGCGTCGAATAGCGCCCGCATAACAACTGGAACACCGCCAACTTTATCTACGTCGCTCATGACGTAACGGCCAAATGGCTTAACGTCTGCCAATAGTGGAACTTTGGCCCCAATGCGCTTGAAGTCATTTAGAGTTAAGTCAATATCTGCTTCATGTGCAATTGCCAATAAGTGCAATACCGCGTTAGTTGAACCACCAAAAGCCATCAGCACAGCAATGGCATTCTCTAGAGATTTCTTTGTGATGATGTCTCGCGTAGTAATACCTTGGCGAATTAATTCAACGACCGCTTCACCAGAAGCAATTGCATAACCATCGCGACGGCGATCGACTGATGGTGGAGCTGCTGACCCTGGAAGAGACATGCCCATTGCTTCTGCAGCAGATGCCATGGTGTTCGCGGTGTACATGCCGCCACAGGCACCTTCACCTGGACAGATTGCTCGCTCAATACGATCTACATCTTCTTCACTCATTAAGCCACGGGCACAGGCACCGACTGCTTCGAAGGCATCGATGATTGTGACATCGCGATTGCTACCATCTGAAAGAGTTACATTTCCTGGCAAAATCGAACCGGCATAAACGAAAACTGCAGCAACATCTAACCGGGCTGAAGCCATCAACATTCCAGGTAATGACTTATCGCAACCTGCAAATGTCACCATCCCATCAAGACGTTCAGCATTCATTACTGCCTCGACAGAGTCAGCAATAATTTCGCGACTAACTAGAGAGAAGTGCATACCTTCGTGGCCCATAGAAATACCATCAGAAACTGAAATGGTGCCAAATTGCATTGGGAAACCACCGGCTTTAAAGACGCCTTCTTTAGACGCTTTTGCTAACCGGTCTAGCGATAAATTGCACGGCGTAATTTCATTCCACGAAGACGCGATACCAATTTGGGGTTTTGCAAAATCTTCATCGCCCATTCCAACAGCTCGCAACATACCGCGAGCAGGGGCACGTTCAAGACCTTCAGTTACTTCTTTACTACGCGGCTTCATATCTGGCATAAACCAAATCTACCCTTCAAATTATTTAGCTAGAAACCACATTATTAATAGGTTGTCCGGTTAGCCATAAATCCAACTGACTGCTAACCATCGCCTGTGCTCTTGGCGCAAAGACGTCAGCTTCACCACCTAAATGTGGCGTTACAAAACAATTTGGCAACTGCCAAAGTGGATGCCCTTCCGGAAGTGGTTCTGGATCTGTTACATCTAGCGCAGCAAAAATCTTTTTTGCTTGAAGTGCAGCCAGCAAAGCTTCGGT
>CAYVZD010000005.1:30998-32776 GCA_964456135.1 uncultured Bifidobacterium sp. | reverse complement strand
CATCTAGCGCAGCAAAAATCTTTTTTGCTTGAAGTGCAGCCAGCAAAGCTTCGGTATCAACCACTGCTCCTCGTGCAACATTAACAAGTAAAGAGTCAGGTTTCATTTGATCAATAAATTGTTGATTAACTAAGTGATAAGTCGATTCATTCAGCGGAACAGTCAAAATTATTACATCTGCACTTGGAATCAGATTTGGCAATTCACTTATTGCCCGAACATGATCTCGTGCTGTGGTAGCAACTGGAATTACTTCGCACTTGAACCCAAGTAATCGCTGCTCGGTCGCTTTACCAACCCCGCCATATCCGATGAGAAGCACTTTTTTATCTGCAAGGGACTTACTAAAAAATTGATCCCAAATTTGTTTCTCGTGCCCATGTACTAACCGCGGTAATTCGCGCAACATACTCAGTGTTAAAAGAACTGCCAATTCAGATGTGCTGTCGTCGTGCACACCCACTGCATTACACAAAGTAATACCGCTAGCCAAAAATGGGGTGATGTGGTTATAGCCTGCTGTGAGAGATTGCAAAATACATGGATTCGTTAGCCGCTTAAGTGTTGCTTCAATTTCATCGGAATCTTGTAAGTACGGAATCACGATAAAGTCGGCGCTATTCAAAACTTCATTGCTAAGCGTGGTTAAGTCATCACAATGAGTCACTTTTACATCAGCCGGGAATGAGTAATCCGAAATAACCCATTCAGGTGCAATTAAGTGTCGACTCACCCTCCCTATTCTGCCTGCTCAAGTTTTGTGAAACTATATGACCTATGTCGCATGTATCTGGTCCCGCTGAAGACCTTGGGTTTAGTTCGATTTCAGACTTACGGGCTGATCTAACGGAAAATTTGATAAGTGCAACTGAACTAGTTGCCGAACTTACTGACCGAATCAACCAGATTGACGATTGTGAAAACGGATTAAATTCTGTTCTAGCAATTAATTCAATGCTGGAAAACCAGGTCGAAAAAGTTGATCTATCAAAACCACTTGGTGGAATTCCGATTTTGATTAAAGACAACATTGAATGTGTTGGTTTACCTGCGACTGCCGGCTCGTTGGCTTTAGTTGGTCGTCAGGTTACAAACAGTGCTCCGCTTGTGCAGGCGCTTGAAAAATCAGGCGCAATTATTTTGGGCAGCACGAATTTATCTGAATGGGCAAATATTCGTTCCGGGAAATCAACTAGTGGTTGGTCAGCAGTTGGTGGCTTAACCGCCAACCCGTGGAAGTATTCACATAGTGCTGGCGGTAGTTCGTCTGGTTCGGGTGCAGCTGTTGCTGCTGGATTAGTGCCAGCGGCAATTGGCACTGAAACTGACGGATCAATAGTTTGTCCAGCATCGCTAAATGGCATTGTTGGAATTAAGCCAACAGTTGGCAGTGTGTCGACTCAGGGCATAGTTCCAATTAGTTCAAGTCAAGATTCACCTGGACCGTTAGCAAGAAATGTAACTGATGCTGCAACGGTATTAGAGGTATTACTCAACAAGAGCGGTCTTGTAGAGCAAGTATCAAATCCAAAATCGCTCACGGTTGGTGTTGTTCGCCAATGGTTGACTTCAGATCAAGCCACTAACGATATTTTTGAAAATCAACTGAGTAATTTAGCCAGCACTGGCATCAAAATAATTGATATTGAATTACCCGAGATTTCTGAAGAAATCGGCACTGATGAATTAACCGTCCTACTTTGTGAATTAGTACATACCATGAATAACTATCTAGCTAATCGTGCTGGAGACGGAGTTAGATCGCTTGCCGATGTAAT
>CAYVZD010000005.1:9826-30898 GCA_964456135.1 uncultured Bifidobacterium sp. | reverse complement strand
AGTGACTTAGTTAATGGCGACAACTTTGCTAGTGCTAGTTGGATGACTCATCCAGCAGCCATAGCTGGGTACCCAATCGCTTCACTTCCAATGGGTTTTGTTAACGATTTGCCTGTTGGTCTGGGTGTGGTTGCAAGTGCCGGAAATGAAGCCAAGCTAGTAAATGCCCTTAGCCAGTTTGAAAAAGTTTTTGATCTGGCTGACTTAATTCCGAACTTTGCCCGAGACTAATTCTCAGAAACACCTAAGCGCTCAAAAAGTAATTCGCGAACACGAGCCGCATCTGCTTGGCCACGAGTTGCTTTCATGACTGCGCCAACCACTGCACCTGCAGCTTGAAGTTTGCCAGACTGAATTTTTGCTACGACCTCTGGATCTGCTGCTAGTGCATCATCGATTGCGGCAATGAGTGGACCATCGTCAGAAACCACAGCTAAGCCACGCTTTGAAATGACTTCATCCACATCAGTTTCACCGCCTAGTAAAGCTTCAATAACTTGACGGGCAAGTTTGTCATTGAGTGATCCACTTGCAATCAAACTTTCAATCCGTAACAAATGCGCTGGTGTTATAGACAGACTTTCCAACTCAACCCCACGGTCATTAGCAATTCTGGCTAATTCGCCTGTCCACCATTTACGGGCAGCGCTTTGTGAAACTCCAGCATTGATCGCAGCCAGAATTAATTCAAGCGCTCCTGCATTAACAACGGTTTGCATTTCAAGTTCCGAAATACCCCACTCAGCCATTAAGCGCGTTTTACGAACAGCTGGATTTTCTGGAAGTGTTTGGCGAAGTTCTTCGACCCACTCACGTGAAGGGGCTATTGGTAGTAAGTCAGGTTCAGGAAAATATCGATAATCTTCAGCTTGTTCTTTAGAACGACCTGAAGTTGTGACTCCAGTGTCTTCGTGCCAGTGTCTGGTTTCTTGAATAACTTTTTGACCTGCAGTTAACCGAGCCGCTTGTCTGGTTATCTCATAGCGCACTGAGCGTTCAACCGATCGCAACGAGTTAACATTTTTTGTCTCAGACCTGGTACCAAAAGGCGAAGAAGCGCTTTCCCGCAATGATAAGTTCACGTCACAACGCAATGAGCCTTGTTCCATTTTTACGTCAGAAACGTCTAGGGCTCGCAAAATATCGCGCAAAGCACTCACATATGCTTTTGCTACTTCAGGTGCATACTTTCCGGTATTTTCAATTGGCTTGGTAACAATCTCGATTAACGGAATACCCGCACGGTTGTAATCAACTAACGAGTAATCTGCGCCATGGATACGCCCGGTTGCGCCACCGACATGTGAGTTTTTACCAGTGTCTTCTTCCATATGGGCACGTTCTATTTCAATTCGAAAAGTTTGTCGGCCTTCATCAGTATCTACATCGACATCAAGATAGCCATTGAACGCAATTGGTTCGTCATATTGCGAGGTCTGAAAATTCTTAGGCATATCTGGATAAAAATAATTTTTGCGAGCAAAGCGACACCAAGTGGCAATTTCACAGTTAAGCGCTAACCCAATTCGAATTGCAGATTCGACACCAATTTTGTTAACAGCTGGTAACGCACCTGGTAAACCTAAACAAACTGGACAAACTTGGGTATTTGGTTTTGCTCCAAATTCAGTTGAGCAACCACAAAACATTTTTGTTTTTGTGCCAAGTTCAACGTGGACTTCTAAGCCAAGTACTGGATCAAATTTTGAGATCGCATCTTCGAATTTCATTGTTGGTTCGGTCACTTTGTCACCGCCAACGCTGGAATTTTTTCGATTAAATGTCCACCCCAAGCTTGAGTTAAGGCGCGTTCAATGGCGGCACCTACGTTATATAAACGTTCATCGGCCATGGCAGGAGCAATAATCTGCATGCCAACAGGCAAATTATCTTCTGGCGCTAAACCAATTGGAAGTGACATGCCAGGTAAGCCAGCTAAATTAACTGGAATAGTGGCGATGTCATTTAAGTACATCGCTAATGGATCATCTAATTTTTCGCCGATTTTAAATGCAGTGGTTGGCGCAGTTGGTGAAATAAGTACGTCTACTTTTTCAAACGCAGAAGCAAAATCTTGGGCTACCAGAGTGCGCACTTTTTGTGCTTGACCGTAATAAGCGTCGTAGTAACCAGCAGAAAGTGCATAAGTTCCTAGTATTACTCGTCGTATTACTTCATCACCGAAACCAGCAGCTCGAGTTTGACTCATAACTTGTTCAACAGAATTGTTGCCATCATCGCCAACACGTAATCCAAATCGAATTCCATCAAACTTTGCTAAATTACTCGAACACTCACTTGGCAAAATTAAGTAGTAGGCAGCAAGTGCATAAGGGAAACTCGGGCAACTAACTTCGACAACTTCAGCGCCAAGTCCCTCGATAATTTTTACTGTTTCATTGAACCGGGTCAGAACTCCTGCTTGATAACCCTCGCCGGATAATTCTTTAACGATGCCAACTTTCATACCCTTAATGTCGCCACGCTTTGCAGCTTCAACTACGGCTGGAACCGGTTTATTAATTGAAGTTGAGTCTTTTGGATCGTATCCAGCAATCACGCTATGTAGTAGTGCCGTATCTAAAACATTTCTGGCACATGGACCTGCTTGATCAAGCGAAGAAGCAAGTGCGATTAAGCCAAACCGACTTACTCCACCATAAGTTGGCTTAACGCCGACAGTTCCAGTTACTGCTGCAGGTTGGCGAATCGATCCACCAGTATCGGTTCCAATTGACATTGGTGCTTCAAAAGCAGCTAAACATGCAGAAGAACCACCGCCGGAACCACCAGGAATTCGGGTTAAGTCCCAAGGATTATGTGTTGGACCGTACGCAGAATGTTCGGTTGATGAGCCCATCGCAAACTCATCCATATTTGTCTTACCCAAAATTGGAATTCCCGCTTTGCGAATTTTCGCCACCAACGTTGCATCATATGGCGGAATCCAACCTTCAAGAATTTTTGAGCCAGCAGTAGTTGGCATACCTTGACTTGCTAAAACATCTTTTAGCCCAAGTGGCACTCCGGCAAGTACTGATGCTGGTTTGCCGTCTGCAATTTCTTGGTCTGCTTTTTTGGCTGCATCAAGTGCACCTTCTTTATTTACATAAAGAAATGCATGAACTTGCCCATCGACTTTCTCAATTCGATCTAAATGAGCTTGAGTTACTTCAACTGATGAGACTTCGCGGCTAGCAATTTTTTGCGCAAGTTGTGCAGCTGATAGGTGGATTAATTCAGTCACAATTAATCCTCATCCAAAATTCGAGGCACTCTAAAGCGATCATCTTCGACCGCAGGAGCGCCAGCCACCGCCAAACCACTGGCAAGGGATTCACTAGGCACATCTTCGCGGAAAACATTTGTCATCGGCACTGGATGACTCATCGCAGGTACATCTTTTGCCGCAACTTCCGAGACTTGCGCAACTGCATCCAAAATCGCATCTAGTTGCTTGGCGTAATGATCGAGTTGTACCTCTGGAATATCAATTCTGGCTAGCCGGGCTAAGTGGGCTACATCATCTTTAGAGATTCCAGACATGTGAGCAATTCTAATAGTGAAATTGTGTTTTAAAAATTGCCAAGCACTTTGGAGAAATTAAGCAATGTTAAGAAAAATACTTAGCTTTAACCGCTTCAGGTCCGTTACTTAACAAAAGTTCAAATCCAGCCTCGTCCAAAATTGGTCGATTCAGTTCTTCTGCTTTCTTTGCTTTTGAACCGGCTCCTGGGCCAATCACCACGAAGTCAGTGTTTTTTGAAACTGAACTTGCGCTCTTGCCGCCACGAGAAGTAATTGCAACTTGAGCTTCTTCTCGGGTGAAATTTTCTAAACTTCCAGTCACGACAATTGTGAGCCCAGCAAGAGTTTGCGGACCAGTAACCATTTTTTCTTGAGTTAGTTGAACGCCAGCTTTACGCCATTTCTCAACAACTTCACGATGCCATGGCTCAGCAAACCACTCAACAATCGCTTGCGCAATTGTTTGCCCAATTCCTTCTACCTGAGCAATTTCTTCGAGGTTTGCTTTTGCTAATTGATCAATCGATGAATACTCATTTGCAATGGCTTGTGCTGTAGTACTGCCAATGTGTCGAATTGATAAGGCAGAAAGAATCCGCCACAAAGGTTTGGCTTTCGCCAATTCAATCTGAGTCAATAACAGCTTTCCATTTTCAGCGAACTCACGATTGGCTCCACGCACGAAAAAGTCACTCTTTTTTAATTGAGCTTCAGTAAGCGAAAATAAATCACCCTCATCGGTAATAATTTTGTCTTCTAAAAGTGCCCGGGCAGCTTTTTCACCAAGACCTTCTATGTCGAGTACTGAACGTGATCCCAAATGTTCTAATCTGCCTCGCAGCTGAGCTGGGCATGATCGATTGTTTGGACATCTAATGTCCACATCACTTTCTTTTTCCGGTGCAAGGGGACTGCCACACTCTGGACATTTCTTTGGCATTTTGAATGCTTTTTCATTGCCATCACGAAGCTCAACTACTGGTCCCAAAATTTCCGGAATCACATCTCCGGCTTTACGTAAAAATATGGTGTCACCGATCAAAACACCTTTACGTAAAATTTCTGCCTGGTTATGCAATGTGGCAAAACTAACTGTTGTTCCAGCCACTAAAACAGGCTCTACTTGAGCTCGCGGAGTAATTCGGCCTGTTCGGCCAACTTGGACGCCAATGTCAACTAATTTTGTGCGGACAACAGTTGGTGGATATTTAAATGCGATTGCCCAGCGTGGTGCGCGAGCAGTGAAACCAAGCTTGGCTTGTTCGGCCAAACTATCAACTTTTATGACTACCCCATCAATGTCATGTTCAATTTCATGACGTTGTTCACCGAATTTAGCGATGTACGCTTGTACTTCTTTTGCCGTTTTAACGACTTGAACTCGGCTAGATGTTGGCAAACCCCAATCTTTCAAAATTTCATATGCATGGGATTGTGCAGTAATTTCTAAACCTTCATGCGCACCGATACCGTGCACAATTAAATCCAGTCGGCTCAATGCTGATTTTGCTCGATCTAATTCCTCTTGATACTTGGCAAGTGACGCAACCTGCTTACTGTCCGCATCCTTACCGTCTGCTCGCTTCTTTGCATCAGCCACAGCTTCGATACGTCGATCTATCCGTTGGCGCAATGTGCCAGCTGCTGCATTTCTTGGGTTAGCAAAAGCGGTACGCCCAGTTGCGGTTACTTCAAGATTAATTTGATCAAACTCGGCAAGCGTAAAGAATACTTCTCCCCGTACTTCAAGTAACTGCGGAACTTTCTTACCTTTAGCGCTTTTTAATTCAGTTGGAATACATTTCATGTATTCCACATTCGCCGTGACATTCTCGCCTACTGAACCACTTCCACGAGTTGCTAAAGTTTCGAGTTTGCCGTTTCGATAAACCGCATTTATGGCTAATCCGTCAATTTTTAATTCGCATAAGAAATTGTGATTTCCAACTCGATTAAACCAAGCAGCAAGTTCGTCATCATCGAAAACATTGTCGAGCGACCACATGCGGGTTGGATGCTTAAACTCTGAGAAACCTTCAGCGGCTTGTCCACCAACGGACTGAGTCGGTGAGTCCCCGGATGCTAATTCTGGATATTCCAGTTCAAGATCGGCTAACTGTTTAAATGCCTTGTCATATTCATCATCAGAGATCGTTGGCTTATCGTGCTGGTAATAATCAGTTCTTGCTTGTTCAATTAATTCAACGAGTTTGGCGTGCTTATTCTGGATCGCCTTTGGGATCGTCACGACTAATTTGATCCAACTAGTTGTTCAGTGTTTGTTGGCGTCATTCGCCGAGTGCGATTGATCGTACCTGAGCCAACAACGCGAGTTCCTTCGTATAAAACTGCGGCTTGTCCGCTTGCCACACCACGAGCCATTTGATCTAACTCAATTCGAAAACCTGAATCCGTGTTGAATGCAGTAGCCGGTATTTCCTCACCATGTGCGCGGAACTGGACTCCAACTTTCATGCCATCAGTTAATTTTGGTCCGATCCACACTGGTCGAATCGCTTCAATCACATTGATGTCTAACAATGTTGGAGGGCCAACCATAACTTTGTTATTTGGTACATCAACATCAACAACATATCTGCGGGCACCGTCTGCAGCAGGACGACCTAAAGCAAGTCCTCTACGCTGACCCACGGTGTATGCATGCGCACCTTCGTGTTGTCCAACAACTTCACCACTGACTGCATCGACAACTTCGCCAGGTTTCTCGCCAATTCTGCGGGAAAGCCAGCCTGCAGTGTCTCCATCGGGAATAAAGCAAATGTCATGACTGTCTGGTTTTTGCGCAACCAAAATTCCACGTGCTGCTGCTTCTCTGCGAACTTCTTCTTTTGTTGTGTCGCCAAGTGGAAAAAGTGAATGCGAAATTTGCTCGTGGGTTAAGACACCAAGCACATAAGACTGATCCTTTGTCATGTCGATAGCGCGATGTAATTCTTTCCCGTTCGGTCCGTCAAATACCTGCGCATAGTGACCGGTAACTACCGCATCAAAACCGAGTGCCATGGCACGCTCTAACACCGCTTGAAATTTAATTCGCTCATTACAGCGCAAGCAAGGATTTGGTGTTCGGCCGGCCGCATATTCGCTAACAAAATCATCGATAACAGCTTCTTGAAATTCTGCGGAAAGATCCCACACATAAAAAGGTGCGCCAAGCATGTCAGCTGCGCGAAAAGCATCATTTGCATCTTCGATTGTGCAACATCCGCGAGCACCTGTACGAAGCGATTCACGATTACGCGACAAAGCCAAATGAACCGCAGTCACATCATGGCCAGCATCAACAGCTCGTGCTGCCGCTACTGCTGAATCAACGCCGCCGGAAAGCGCTGCAAGAACACGCATTACTGATCACCAGCCATGGCAAAAGCTTTTGGTACACCGGCACGCTTTGCTCGCTCTACCGCACTAGGTAAGTGAGTAATTAAATCTTGAATATCTTGGCTTGTTGAGTTATGGCCAAGTGAAAAACGCAAGGTACATCGCGCAGCATCTTCATCGGCACCCATAGCAAGCAATACATGAGATGGTTGCGGCACACCTGCGCTACAAGCCGATCCAACAGAACACTCAACACCATTTGCATCAAGCAACATCAGCAAGGAATCACCTAAGCAACCAGGGAAAGTAAAGTGCACATTATTAGCCAAGCGATTTTGTAAATCACCATTCAAGATTGCATCAGGCACAGTTGCTTTAACTTCGTTGATTAGCTGATCGCGTAACTGAGTAATTTTGGCAACTTGTTCGCTGCGCCGCTGCGCCGAAATTTCAAGTGCTTTAGCGAATGCAACGATTGCTGGAACATCAAGTGTTCCTGATCTAACATCTCGCTCTTGTCCTCCACCATGAATTAGAGGAGTAACTGTGCAGTCTCGACTCATGATGATTGCACCAACACCATGCGGTCCACCAACTTTGTGACCAGAGACAGACATGGCGCATGTTCCCAATTCAGAAAAATTCACGTCTAACCAGACGGGAGCCTGAACGGCATCGGTATGAAAGCGAATTCCATGCCCACGAATAACTTCAACCAGTGCTGCAATGTCATTTATGGTGCCAACTTCATTATTTGCCAACATGACACTTACGACTGCAACCGATTCAAAATCACCATTAATCGTTTTTTCTAAAGCTTCTGGCGTAACTAATCCAGTGGCAGTTACCGGAATGTACTCGACGCGGAATCCGTCGCTATCACCTAGCCAATGCGCTGGATCAAGAATGGCGTGATGTTCTACTGCGCTAATTAGTACTCGATCGCGTTTTGGATTTTTGTCACGCTGATCCCAAGCGATGCCTTTTAGTGCGATGTTATTTGCCTCTGTTCCACCTGAGGTGAATACAACTTCAGCTGGTCGACAACCTAGAACATTAGCTACGCTCTCTCGAGCCTCTTCGACTAATCGACGTGCTCGGCGACCTGAGGCATGCAAAGATGACGGATTGCCACAATCCGTCAGTAACTTTGCCATTAGCTGCGAAACTTCCGGATACATCGGAGTTGTTGCAGCATGATCTAAGTACGCCACTAGGCAATTCTACCTATTTATAAAAGTGGCGGAATTAGTGAAATTTACTTGCGCGCCTTAATTCGAGTTGTTAAGTCTGGCACGACCTCGTTTAAGTCACCAACAATTCCAAAATCTGCCAAATCAAAAATTGGTGCTTCAGGGTCTTTATTCACCACAACAACAGTCTTTGAGGTCTGCATGCCAGCACGATGTTGGATTGCTCCAGAAATGCCGTTCGCAATGTAAAGCGAAGGAGATACTGTTTTTCCAGTTTGACCCACTTGGAATTGATGTGGATACCAACCGGCGTCAGTAGCCGCGCGTGAAGCTCCGACCGCTGCGCCAAGAACATCTGCAAGCGGCTCAATTACATTCTTAAAGCCCTCTTCGCTTGCAACTCCGCGACCACCCGAAACAACTACTGCTGCTTCAGATAAATCTGGACGACCACTCTTTTGCACCGAAACTCGGTTTGTCACTTTTGTTTTCGATGGCGTGTGATCTACGGTCAGTGAGACAACCTCAGCAGATCCACCAGTAGCAACCGGAGAAATCGAATTTGGCCGCACAGTAACAATTGGTGTACCAGAAGTTACTTTTGCAGTAACGATTGTGGCGCCACCAAAAATATTTTGGGTTACTGAACCGTCTGAACTGATATCCGTTGCATCAGTTAGTACACCTGAATTAGTTGCCAAGGCAAGTCGACCAGCGATCTCTTTTCCATCGGCGGTAGATGGAACCAACACTGCGGCTGGATTTAATTCTTTGACCAACTTTGCAAGTGCAGTTACAGCCGGAACAACAACTTCATTTACATAGACTTCACTTGAATCTACATAAACTTTTTTAGCGCCGTGGTCGCCGAGTAGTCCGCTGGTCGAATCTGAACCTGGACCTAGCACTACAGCAACTGGTGACCCTACTTTCGCAGCCATGGCTAGCAACTCAAGAGAAACTTTCTTTACTTCACCTTTTGCATGTTCAATGAGAACTAAAACGTCTGTCATAACTTCCCCTAAATGAACTTCTGTGAAACTAGGAATTCTTCAAGCTTTGCTGCCGCAGTTCCATCATCAACAATTTTGGTTCCAGCTGCTTTAGCTGGGCGTGCGGTGAAATTAGCAACAGTAGACCAAGCTGCAGATAAACCAACTGCACTTGGCTCAACACCAACCTGGGCAAGTGAAAGAGTTTCCATCGGCGCCTTCTTAGCCGCCATTATGTTTTTAAACGATGGATATCTTGGTTCATTGATTTTTTCAACAACTGAAACAACAGCTGGCATAGCCGACTTAACTTCGTCGTATCCATAGTCGGTTTGTCGCTGGATGGTTAATTCGCTTCCAGTGACTTCAACCTTGCTGGCAAATGTCATCTGAGGCAGATCTAGACGAGCAGCCACCATTGCAGGAACAACACTCATCCGGGCGTCAGTTGATTCACTACCGAACAAAATAAGATCAAAATCTTTACCTTTTAAAGCTTGGGCAATTACTAGTGATGTAGCAACTGCATCAGATCCGTGAAGTGCATCGTCAACAACATGTATTCCGTCGTTGGCTCCCATTGAAATTGCTTTTCGAATACTGTCTGCAGCTTCTGCTGGTCCAACTGAAAGGATCGTTACTTCGCCACCGTGCGCTTCAACTAAACGCAAAGCTTCTTCAACGGCATACTCATCTAATTCGTTTACAACTCGATCAGCAGCAGCTCGATCTAATGTGTTGTCGGCAGGATTCAATTTCTTTTCTGCCCAACTGTCTGGGACCTGTTTAATACAGACGCAAATTTTCAAGGTGTTGGCTCCTTTTTATGCCTAGTGCCCGAAACTAGACCACATTCAAATTGTATCCAATCCAGTAAAAGTTGCTCTGGCTGGGGATTAGCTAAAAGTTGCTTTACCCGGACCGTTTTCAATGAAGGACTGCATCCCAATCATTTGATCAGCAGTTCCAAACAAACCAGCAAAAATTTCTTGTTCAACTTTTAAACCTTCAGCCAAGCTAACTTCAATTCCCTGATCTATGGCTGCCTTGGCCGCGGCTAACGCAGTTGCAGAGCCTTTCGCCAAACTGTCTGCCAACTCTAATGCGCGACTTAAAAGTTGATCAGGTGCAACAACTTCGTTAACTAACCCAAAACTTTGTGCTTCAACAGCCGGAACAAATCGACCGGTAAAAATCAAATCTTTGGCTTTTGCGCTGCCAATTAGCCGTGCAAGTCGCTGCGTGCCACCAGCACCTGGGATCACCCCGAGCAAAATTTCTGGCAAACCAAGTTGAGCATCATTGCTTGCGACTCGAAAGTCACAGGCTAAGGCAAGTTCTAGGCCACCACCTAGTGCATATCCAGTTACTGCAGCAATTGTTGGTTTTGGAATTTGCGAAACTGCTGTGAAGCAATCTTGTAACCCTGGAGTTTCTCGTGCCGCATCTGCAGCATTCCAATTCACCATTTCTTTTATGTCAGCACCTGCGGCAAAAGATTTTTCGCCACCATAAATGACTACTGCTCTGACATCTGGATTTTCTGAGATCTCATTGCTGATTAATCTAATTTCTTCTTGCATGGCACGATTCAAGACATTCATTTTTGGTCGATCTAAGCGAATCAATCCAACTGAACCGTGGTGCTCTAAAGAAACGAATTCATACATATAAATAAGCCTAACGACTTAGTAATGTCGCCACCTATTCTGCAAGTTTTTTGGGCAAGATAGTGTTTTGTCAGCAAAAGTTTGACCAAAAGAATGGGGCGGTAATGCACGGTATTGAAGCCGGCTTGCCTGAACCATTAGGTGCAACCATAGTTTCTGGTGGCGTTAATTTTGCAGTATGGGCTCCTGAATCAGATCGCGTAGAGCTTTGTTTACTCGACGATGATGGAGCGCATTGGAATGTTGATCTACCTGGATTTACCAAGGGTGTATATCACGGCTTTATTCCAGAAATTGGTCCAGGACAACGCTATGGA
This sequence comes from uncultured Bifidobacterium sp., assembly GCA_964456135.1. Lineage (GTDB taxonomy): Bacteria > Actinomycetota > Actinomycetes > S36-B12 > UBA5976 > UBA5976. The sequence continues at coordinate 19,856 of CAYVZD010000005.1, read as the reverse complement.
TTTCGAGTTCATGGCGCTTGGCAACCAGAAAAAGGTTTGCGCTTTAATCCAGCGAAACTTCTTATTGATCCGTATGCCAAAGCCATCACTGGTGAACTGAAATTTCATGAAGCAATTTTTGGACACATCGGAAATGACACCACGGTATTTAACTCCATGGACAGCAGCCCGTTTGTTCCAAACTCTGTAGTAGTTGATGATTCTTATGACTGGGAAGATGACAAATTACCTCGGATTCCACTTGCGAATACCGTTATTTATGAAGCACATGTAGTTTCACTGACAAAAACTCACCCAGAAATCCCAGAACATCTTCGGGGAACCTACGCGGGTATGGCTCACCCAGCAGTAATTTCACACCTAAAAAATCTGGGTGTGACAACTGTCGAATTGCTGCCAATTCATCATTGGCTAAGTGAAACATTTCTATTGGCAAGAGGTGCGCAAAATTATTGGGGTTACAACTCGATTGGTTTCTTTGCCCCACACGCAGGGTATTCATCAACTGGTACCAAAGGCGAACAAATCCGCGAATTCAAAGACATGGTCAAAGCATTCCATCAAGCTGGGCTCGAAATTGTGCTCGATGTCGTCTATAACCACACAGCTGAAGGAAATGAATTTGGTCCTACCCTTTCGTTTCGTGGTTTAGATAATTCGGGTTACTACCACCTAGCTGAAGATCAATCAAAGTACTGGGAATCAACTGGATGCGGAAATACAATTCGAGCAAGTCATCCCCAAACGCTGCGCTTAATTATGGATTCACTTCGTTACTGGGTAACCGAAATGCATGTTGATGGATTTCGCTTTGACCTAACAAGTGCACTAACTAGAAATTCTTCCCATGAAGTGGATTTAGAAGGTGCGTTTCTGACTGCAGTTACTCAAGATCCAATTTTGCGAAACGTAAAGTTGATCGCCGAACCTTGGGATCTTGGTAGTGGCGGTTATCAAGTTGGCTCCTATCCTGCTCCGTGGAGTGAATGGAATGATCAATTTCGCGATACCGTTCGTGACTTTTGGCGCGGACAAAGTGGTGGCGTTGCAGAACTTGGCTGGCGATTAACGGGTTCGGCAGATATGTACTGGGATCAAGTTGGTGGATCTCATGCATCGGTTAACTTCGTAACTGCTCACGACGGTTTTACCTTAAGAGACTTAGTTAGCTACAACGAAAAACATAATTTGGCTAACGGTGAAGAAAATCAAGATGGCAATAACTCGAATAGATCTTGGAATTGTGGTGTCGAAGGTGAAACCCAAGATGCGACAATCAACTCACATCGACACCGCCAAATGCGCAATTTACTAGCCACCACAATTTTGAGTGCTGGAATTCCGATGTTGCTTGCCGGGGATGAAATTGGCCGAACCCAACAGGGAAATAACAATGCCTATTGCCAAAATAATGAAATTTCCTGGGTTAACTGGAACTTGGCGGCTTGGCAAAAAGAGATCCAAGATTTCACCGCACACTTAATTAAAATTCGCCAAGCCCATCGAGTATTTCAGCGAAGTGGATATTTGCAAGGTGAAAACGTTGAGTATGTAAACGTGCCAGACATTGCTTGGTTTAGTCCGGATGGAAATTTATTCACCAATGAAGACTGGCAAGATCCGCAAACTCGTGCAATCGGGATGTACTTAGCTGGGGCAATATCCGATGGCATTAATACTAACATGGTTGATAATGGTTTTTACTTTTTCTTAAATTCAGGTGACAACCCAGTGACAGTGAACCTACCAGCCGGAGATTTTGCAAAAAGTTATCGGCTTATGTTCAATACCGTTGATTCTCATGATTGGGAAAAATTTGACTTGATTCCTGCTGGAAGTCAGGTCGTGTTAGCTCGGTGGTCCAGTGCACTCTGGATGGTCACTTCCCGCTAGTTACTTACAGATAATTAGCCAACAATTACGCCTTGGGCCTGGCTAATCGCTACGGTTGACTTGTGGCAACTACTAAACCAAGTTCGGGTTCAATCGGTCGAATCCCAGTTTTAGATATTTGGCCAATGGTTAGTGGCGGTATCCGACCGGTTAAAGCGGTAACAGGTGAGCGGATAAAAATTTATGCCACTGTTTTTCGTGAGGGGCATGACAGCGTTGCTGCGGATGTAGTACTGGTTGATCCGAACGGAGAACAATTTTCTCGAACTCGGATGAAACTCATCGGCGAGGGTACTGATCGATATGTAGCTGCTATTCAACCAAGTAAAGAAGGTAACTGGAGTTACCGAATCGAAGCTTGGAGTGATCCACTTTCGACTTGGCTACATCGAATTGAAGTTAAAGTACCAGCAAATATTGATGTGGAACTTGAGTTTCAAGAAGGTTCTACCCTCTTACAAAAAATTGCAAAGTTAGCATCTGGTAAAGATTCCGAAACCATTAGCAAAATTGCAAAATCAATTGTCGATAAAAATTTGCTTCCGGCAATTAGACAAAAATTAGTTGAAGATCCAATTTTTTTGGAGATGTTACGTAGTTATCCATTGCGCGAATTTGTTTCTAGTTACGGTCCAATCAAATTAAAAGTTGAACGTAAAAGGGCACTTTACGGTTCTTGGTATGAATTTTTCCCTCGCAGCGAGGGCGCCAAGCAATTAGCCGATGGCAAATGGCAAAGCGGAACATTTAAAACAGCTGCACTTCGATTGCCAGCCATTGCAGATATGGGATTCGATGTTTTGTATCTACCCCCGATTCATCCAATTGGGATAACGAATCGCAAAGGACCAAACAATTCATTAACTGCTGGACCGAATGATCCTGGCTCTCCTTGGGCTGTTGGAAGTAAATCAGGCGGTCACGATGCAATTCATCCTGAACTAGGAACTGAAAAAGATTTTGTTGAGTTTGTCGCTACGGCCAAGAAATTAAATATCGAAATTGCCTTGGACTTGGCTTTACAAGCAAGTCCTGATCACCCGTGGGTGAAGGAACATCCAGAATGGTTTTCCCAAAGAGCAGATGGAACTATTGCCTACGCAGAAAATCCACCTAAAAAATATCAAGACATCTACCCAATTAACTTTGATCAAGATCCAACTGGCATCTATGCCGAAGTTGAAAGAGTTGTTCGGCATTGGATGAATTTAGGTGTGCGAGTTTTTCGAGTCGATAATCCGCATACAAAACCTGTCGCGTTCTGGGAATGGTTGATTAGTCGGATAAATGCCACTGACCCAGACGTTATTTTCTTGGCAGAGGCTTTTACTCGACCAGCAATGATGCGCGCGTTGGCTGAAATTGGATTCCAACAAAGTTACACATATTTCACCTGGCGAAACAATAAATGGGAACTTGAAGAATACTTACGTGAACTAAGCGGTGGGGCTTCGCCGTATATGCGCCCAAATTTCTTTGTAAATACTCCGGACATACTTCCAACTTATTTACAAGAAGGTGGTAGACCAGCTTTTGCAATTAGAGCTGCGCTGGCTGCAACACTTTCTCCAACTTGGGGCGTTTATGCCGGATATGAACTGTATGAGAATCGTCCGACGAAGCCAGGTGCTGAGGAGTACTACTTCTCAGAAAAATATGAGTTTAAAAACCGGGATTGGGCCGGAGCAATAAAATCTGGAGATTCACTTGCTCCACTCATCAAGAAACTAAATGAAATACGTCGCTCCCATCCGGCACTGCAACAACTTCGCGAAATTGAATTTCACCGAGTCGATTCAGATCAAGTTATTTGTTACTCCAAAAAAGATGGTGATGATCTAGTGATCTGCCTAGTAACTCTTGATCCTTTCGTTAGTCAAAAAACTACCGTGCATTTTGATATGCCAAAACTTGGTCTTGATTGGGCTAGTCAAATAGATTTCGTTGATGAATTAACCGGCACCGAATTCAAACTTTCTGAACACACTGAATTTAACTTCGACCCTTCTGGGCAATTTGCTTTAATTTTGACCAAGAAAAAAATTGTTAAACGATAATGGCTACACATAAAGCTCCGACCGCCCAATTAGATCAAATTGTTGATGGTTGGCACCATGATCCGCATTCAATTTTGGGAGCGCACCCTGATGGCACTGGAATTATCATCCGAGTGCTGCGACCTTTAGCAAAAGCAGTTCAAGTAGTTGTAAATGAGAAGGTACATAATCTTGTGCACGAACACCGAGGTATTTGGCTTGGCCGAATAACCGGTACTGAGATACCCAACTATTCATTATTGGTTGACTATGGTGACGGGTTCATTAAAGCCGATGACGCATACCGTTTCACCCCGACTGTTGGTGAACTAGATCTGCATCTATTCAATGAAGGTCGTCATGAAAAACTCTGGAACTTTTTAGGTGCACATCAAGTCACCCATCAAAATGTGAACGGGGTTAGATTCGCCGTATGGGCACCAAATGCCCAAGGTGTTCGCGTTGTTGGTGACTTCAATCATTGGGATGGCTTAGCTACCCCAATGCGCTCTATGGGGGCAAGTGGAGTTTGGGAACTATTTATTCCGTTTATCCAAAGTGGAACAATTTATCGTTTTTCAATTCTTGGCAAAGATGGAATTTGGCGAACGAAGTCAGATCCAATGGCTTATGCAACAGAGGTACCACCTGCTAATGCTTCAAAGATTTTTAAAACTAATTACCAATGGCAAGACCAAGATTGGTTAGCAAAGCGAAGCCAAATTAATCCGCATAATCAAGCTATTTCAATTTACGAAGTGCACCTAGGATCCTGGCGGCCAGGACTTAGCTATCGAGAACTTGCAAAGCAACTCGTTGATTACACAGTTGAACACGGCTTTACTCATCTTGAGTTGATGCCCGTTGCTGAACATCCCTTTTCGCCATCTTGGGGTTACCAAGTTACTTCTTACTACGCCCCCACCTCTCGATTCGGAAATCCAGATGAATTTAGGTATTTAGTCGATTGTTGTCATCAAGCAGGTCTTGGCGTACTTATGGATTGGGTACCAGCACATTTTCCAAAAGATGAGTGGGCGCTAGCCAGGTTTGATGGCAGTTGCCTTTATGAGCATGAAAATCCAAAGCGCGGCGAACACCCCGATTGGGGAACTTTAGTATTTGATTTTGGTCGCAATGAAGTGCGAAATTTCTTAGTCGCAAATGCGCTGTATTGGTTGGATGAATTTCACATTGACGGGCTTCGGGTAGATGCGGTTTCTTCAATGCTCTATTTGGATTACTCAAGAGAAGCTGGCCAATGGGAACCCAATATTCACGGGGGCAGAGAAAATCTTGAAGCCATGCAGTTCTTACAAGAAGTTACCGCAACGGTTTATGGACGAGTACCAGGTGCATTAATGATTGCTGAAGAATCTACTGCCTGGCCCGGGGTAACTAAAGCTACTGACTCGGGCGGTTTGGGTTTTGGTTTTAAGTGGAACATGGGTTGGATGCATGACTCGCTTGAATACATCAAAGAAGATCCGATAAACCGTAAATATCATCATGACAAAATGACGTTTTCACTTGTCTATGCATGGAGTGAAAATTTCATCTTGCCAATAAGTCACGATGAAGTCGTGCACGGAAAAGGTTCTCTCTATGGTCGAATGCCAGGTGACCACTGGCAAAAACTTGCCAACTTACGTGCCTACTTAGGTTTTATGTGGGCGCATCCAGGCAAGCAATTAATTTTTATGGGAACCGAATTTGCCCAACCTGTTGAATGGAATGAGTCACAGAGTTTGGATTGGCATTTAACTGATTTTGATCAACATAAAGGAATTCAAAAAACTATTCAAGATTTAAATAGAACTTATCGAGAAACACCATGTTTGTGGCAACGCGATAACGAACCAAGTGGATTTGAATGGTTAATTGGTGATGATGCAGCAAACAATGTATTCGCTTGGGCAAGGCATGACAATGAAGGATCAATTTTGATCTCAGTTACTAACTTCTCTCCAGTTGTTCGCGAAGATTACTTGTTGCCAATGCCAAAGTCTGGAACCTGGAAACAGGTTTTAAATACTGATGATGTTAAGTATGGCGGTTCAGGGGTGGGCATCATCGATCAACTTGATGCAAAACCGGAAAGTCACTATGGCAAACCAGCAAGTGTGAAGCTAACATTGCCTCCACTTGCAACTTGTTGGTTTAAGTTAATTTAATTTTTTTAAAAAAGTGCGTTTGCAAGTTGAGTTCTTGCTTTAATTACCGTCGGATCAGTCGGCCCAATGATGTCGAATAATTCAACAAGTCGATCACGTACTTGCTCGCGCTCTTTACCTGAAGTCACTTTAACTAGATCTATTAATCGAGTGAAAGCACCGGAAAGATCATTCATCAAAAACTGTGCATCAGCGGCTATGAATTGACTATCAAGCGAAGAATCCGCATTCGCAATAGCACTGGCGAAATCAAGGCCATCGGTTCGTTTTAAAAGGGCTACATTCAAGATGCCAATTTTTGCGATTGGGTCATTAGGCGTCGCCGCTAAAACTTGTTGATATGCAGCCATAGCGCCATCCCAGTCACCATTTTCTAATGCAGATTCTGCAGCATCAAATCTTGGATCTGAAACTGGTTGCTCTGCTGTCTCTGGTGATTCATCTTGCGCACTATTTACTGATCCATTGACCCCAAGTTGTTTTGCTTGAGCCAACACTGCATCAATAACCTGTTTCACTTGCGGATATGGCTGGGCACCTTGGAAAAGTGGAGCAACCTGTCCACCAATTGCTACGAAAACTGTTGGGATGGACTGTACTTGAAAGGCAGCACTAATTTGAGGTTCTGCATCAACATCTATTTTGGCTAAGACAAATTTTCCGTTGTATTCGAGTGCAAGTTGTTCAAGCACAGGTGAAAGTTGCTTACACGGTCCACACCACGTCGCCCAGAGATCAATTACCACTGGAACATTTGCAGATTGATTAATGACTAACTGTTCAAAATCCGCAGTGGTGACATCCAAAATTACTTTGCTCGCCAAGGGATTGGCAGCCTTATTTGCCTGAACTTGGCTTGCCTGCTCTTTTGATTCTCGAGCTGCAGCCAGCGCACCTAGGTCGACTACGCCTGGCAAATTCATTGGATTTTGTGCCACTTAATTTCTCCGTTTTGTTAACGCTTTTGTTTTCAGAATTGATTTCGTTGATGACTAGGGAACGCGAATAATTATTGCGTCACCTTGGCCACCGCCACCACAAAGTGCTGCTGCCCCAAGGCCTCCACCACGACGTTTTAACTCCATCGCTAAATGCAACACAAGTCGGGCACCAGACATTCCAATTGGATGACCTAGTGCGATGGCTCCACCATTCACATTTACTCGATCAAGGCTGATGCCAAGTTCAGCGGCACTTACAAGAGAGACCGCAGCGAAAGCCTCGTTAATTTCAAATAGATCAATATCACTAACTTTGATTCGAGCAGACTCAGCTGCTGCCTTTATTGCATTGGCTGGTTGAGCGTGTAAAGACGGATCTGGACCAGCGACCATGCCGAGTGCCTCGATATGAGCCAAAATCGGCAAACCAAGTTCAGCGGCTTTGGCTTCGCTCATGACAATTACTACTGCAGCACCATCAGATATTTGTGATGATGAGCCGGCTGTAATTGTTCCTTCTTTACTGAATGCTGGTCTTAATTTTGCTAAAGTTTCAACACTAGTTTGCGATCGAATGCCTTCATCGACTTGAAAAACTAAATCGGTTCCAGATTTTTGGGGAATTGTCACTGGAACTATTTCATCGGCAAATTTATTGGTATTAATCGCTTCTTGAGCAAGTTCATGAGATCTAACTGCAAATTCATCTTGCGACTGACGCGTTAATTTGTAGTTTGCATTATATTTTTCGGTTGATTCACCCATGGCCAGCTGATCTATTGCGCAGTACAAACCATCAAGTGTCATTGAGTCTTTAAGTTGCCAATCACCATACTTAACACCTTCTCGACTGCCAACAAGTAAATGTGGTGCTTGTGACATACTTTCCATTCCGCCGGCAACCACAACTTCGGCCGCACCAGATCTAATCATTTGATCAGCAAGTGAAATTGCATTAATTCCTGAGAGACAAACTTTATTTACGGTTAATGCAGGAACGCTCATGGGTAATCCAGCTTTTACGGATGCTTGCCGTGCAGAGTTTTGTCCAGCACCTGCTTGCAAGACATGACCCATAATTACGTAATCAATTGAACTTGGTTTGACTCCGGTTTTGGCCAGGGCGCCTTGTATTGCGACTGCACCAAGGTCGGATGCACTCATATCTTTAAGGCTGCCTAATAGTCGACCAATGGCCGTTCGGGCACCGCCAACGATTACTGACATGTGTGCCCTTTCTAATTAATGCGAATTGCCACTTTGGACCAAAATCCCCTACTGTCACTTTATCGATTTAAATAAGGGGTACGAAATGCCTGCGCCACAGCAAGTCATTAAAGACCTAATTATTGGAATCGATCATGTTGGCCTAGCGGTAAACAATCTTGATCGTGCAATCGATCATTGGGTAACTAATTTCGGTGCTGAACTAAATTCTCGGGAAACGAACGAAGATCAAGGTGTCGAAGAGGCGCTCCTTAGTTTTCCTGACAATTCTCAGATTCAATTACTAGCAGCAACTTCGCCAGAGTCACCGATCGGTAAATTCTTAGCCAAACACGGAGAAGGCGTTCAACAAATTGCTTTCAAGGTTTCAAGCCTGGTAACAGCAACTTCATTACTTGCCAATGTTGATATTCCGACGGTTTATCCAGCACCTAAAAAAGGCTCAAACAATACAACGATAAACTTTATTCACCCGAAATACGCAGGTGGAGTGCTTCTCGAACTCGTTGAATACCCTGCCTAATTACTAAAGGAAATTAAATGGCCAAATGGCGTCTACTTTTCATGTCACTTCCTGTTGTGGCAATTGTCTTAGGACTTCGCTACCTAGTTCATGATGTAGCAGGTATTAACGATGTAGTCAGTTTTTCTGACGCAGGTGCAGTATTAACTGGTGCTTCAATCATTGTCGGTTTAATGCTTGGCGGTGTGATTGCTGACTATAAAGAGTCTGAGAAACTTCCCGCTGCGCTAGCCGGATCGCTCTCTGGCTTTGAAGGATTAGCGCTTCGAGGTCTTGAGGCTAAAGGTGTAGATGATTCTTGGGTACACCCACGGATTACTAAAACTGCAACCGCAATAAACGACTGGCTTTACGGTCGAATTAGTGACGATGAAATGTTTAAGGCTACTGGCGATAACGCACAAATGATTGTTGATTTAGAAAAAGCTGGAGTTGGCACACACTATTTAGGTCGCCTTTTCGTTGCCAATTCTGATTTGGGTGGCGTGCTTTCAAGAATGTCGGTAATTCGCAATACTAATTTCATTAAAAGTGGTTATGCGTTAATGGAAATTTTGATTGCTATTGTTCTTGGCTTACTAATCATTGTTGATTATCCAAAGCCAGCAGTTCAGTGGGTAGTATCCGGTGTACTCGCGGCTGCCTACACTTATCTAGTTTTGCTTGTTAAAGACTTGGATAATCCCTTTGACTATGGTGCAAATGGTGAAAAAGGTTCAGCAGCTGATGTTGACCTTTCACCGTGGAAAAAGCTTTACGTTTCTATTTTGCAAAAGTAGTCAGCCAAGTTTCTATTGCGTTGGCAGTAGCAACTGGATCTTCAATAATTGGCAGGTGGCCAGCATTTTCAATTTCGATGCTGGTCACCTGTTTTAAATACTTTTTCATTTCTAGAAAATCCATTTCAGTACTGATCGAATCTGCACTACCCCGAATGAGTAAAGTCGGAACATCAATTTGAGCTAATGTCAAAAAGCTTGCTGGCCTATTAGCCATCGCAATTTGTAACCAGGCAATAGTCTCAGGTTTAGCTTCGGTCATCCAAGAATTTACTTGCTCATAAACTTCGGGTTTATTCAATTTGGTATGCGTGCTAACAATATTCTCAGCCATTTGGGTAACAAAAAGTGAAGTTTTTGAATTCTCTGACATTTGCCTTGCTATTCGAAATCTATTTTCCTTAGCCTGCGGCGAATCACTACTAGCTTTTGTATCAAGCAGGATTAATCCAGAAAT
>CAYVZD010000005.1:5899-9726 GCA_964456135.1 uncultured Bifidobacterium sp. | reverse complement strand
TAGCCTGCGGCGAATCACTACTAGCTTTTGTATCAAGCAGGATTAATCCAGAAATTAAACTTGGATCTAATCTGGCCATTGCCATCGCTACATATCCACCAAGGGAAATGCCAGCCAAAATAACTTTAGTTAAGCCAATACTTTCAATCAGCTCAATTAAATCGCGTGCCAATAAATCTAAATTTGGCGCTTCGGTTCCTAACGCAGTCTCGCCGCATCCACGTAAATCTGGAGCTAATAAATAGTTACTGTCACTAAGTTTGCTCGCTAGCTGATCCCAGATTCGACTATCAAAGGGAAAAGGGTGAACTAAAACTAAATTATTTGTTGCATTTTTGCTTTTAAGTTGACCGTATTCTCGATAGTTAACGGTCATACCTCAATTAACTTTCCGGTTAGGTCATCCCATTTCTTCATTGAACCTGACCAAGTCCAATCTATATTCGGAAGATCCGGTCGAATGCGACGTAGCGCTTGATCCCAAGCAATCCGGACAAATTTTTCACCAACCCATAAATGTTTGCAATCAGCAATCGGAATTATTTCGGCGTGTGGAACTACCGAAAATTTTTCTTTCGCTTGTTCAGGTTTTAGGTAGTCGTCTAGTTCCGGAATCAAAGCCAGCAAAGGTCTGCGGGTTTTCGCCCAAGCTTCAAGCGCATCTTTTCCGCTCCATTTAAGTGGTGGGCTAAAAAGAACTGCGCCACACACCGGATCAACGTTTCCATGTAAGAGCGTTACGTCTGTTCCAAATGACCAACCAACTAACCAAATGTTTGGCAGATTGCGATCGATTGCAAATTGCAGTGCAGCTTTTAGGTCGTAACCTTCGCTTCGACCTTCATCGTATTTACCTTCACTTGTACCTGCTGCGCTTGTTGTACCTCTTGTGTTAAATCGCAAAACTGCTAAATCAGCAAGCGCAGGTAGCCGCCATGCAGCTTTTCGATATAAATGGCTGTCCATCATTCCGCCTCCAGTTGGATTTGGATGCAAACAAATTATTGTGGCTTTTGGTTCAGTATTTTCTGGAAGAGCTAATTCGCCTACTAAAGTTAGTCCGTCTTCGGTGTGTAATGTAATGGGTTCACGTTTTGCCGGTAAAACGCTATTTGCTGAAATTTCATTTTTCATTTGCCACTCGGCCTACGATGATCTTTTTTAGTCCAACAAACGCTATGCCAATGTCTGCGATCATCTACCGCATCCACCGGCCAGGCAACTATGTGTGGAGTTGCAGGTTTTATTTCCATGTCACAGCCTGGGCAACGATAAGACTTCACTGAAGTTGAACCAGTAATTGATTGAACGATCCATTCACCGTCACTGTGCGTTTCTGATTTACGAAACCCACCGACCCGAAGTTCTCCTGGTTCAGGAATTGGTTCTCGACGATTGCGGCGACCCATGTGACAAGTTTAAGTTGAGCTACAGAGGTAGCGGAGCGAAGTGCGGATTTCCGGTGCTGGTCGCAAGAGCGGTTTGTCTCTCACGCAACGTCTTTAATCCAATTTGATCAATGCGCTCAAAAGGTCCTTGTGGCAAACCGCAACCAAGTTTCATGCCGTTGTCAATGTCGATTTTTGATGCATATCCACTTGCTTCCATCGCAACTGCATTACCTAACAAAGCCGTTTCAAGTTCGATAAATACTGCTGACTTAATTTCATCCTTATCACTAGTTGGAGGCATAGGTTTTGTTGTGTAATCATAAAAACCACTACCCGACTTGCGACCTTTATGGCCTTCCAAAAGTAATTTAGTTAGCCCCTCGGCCGGTTTGTGCAGCTCATTTCCAGAATCTTGATAGATAGTTTTAAGAATTTCCACACATGTGTCGATACCAATAAGGTCAACTAATTCAAGTGGTCCCATTGGATATTGAGCTAACTCGCGCATTGCTGAATCTATGTCCAATTTTGTGGCAATACCTGAATCTAATATCTGCACAGCATGATTTAAGTAAACCAAAAGCAACTTATTAACAATAAACCCTGGTTGGTCAGCTACTTGAGCAACATATTTATCAAGGCTGCGGCCGATAGCGAAAGCTTCATTAATTACTTCACTCGATGAATAACCGGTAAAAACTAGTTCGATAAACTTTTGCACTGGTGCTGGATTAAAAAAGTGAAAACCAATTACATTTTCTGGGCGAGAAGTTGCCTCTGCAATCTGGGTTACCGACAAACTCGAAGTATTAGTCGCCAAAATACAGGTTGGTTTGGTGATTTGGCTTAATTTAGAAAAAATTTCTAGTTTTAAATCAAGCAATTCAGGGGCGGCTTCAATAACTAAATCGCAATTTGCTAATTCACTAAGCTCCGGGTTCCAAGAGATATTTTGCTCGATGTCTTTTGCTGACTGGGCCGTTAATTTTCCACGCTCGATGGCTCGATTAATTGACTTAGCAAGATTTTGTTGACCGATTGAAACCGCTTGTGCGCTCTCTGCAACTGCAACTACTGAGTAGCCACGACTAGCAAAAACTTCGACGATCCCGGCACCCATTATGCCTAGCCCGACAATCCCAACTATGGAATCGAGTTTAGGTGCAAGCAAATTGTCGGCCATGTATTAAGTCTGGCAGATCAAGCCACAACTACAACATTCGGGCAAGATAGATACATGCCAAGTTGGAATGCATTCTCATTTCTGTATGGACCTCTTGTTTCATTTGGTGGAATTATCATTCTGATTTTGATTTTGCGTTGGGCGTTTGGTGGCAGAAATTCATTGGTTGAACGCAATGCGCAACTTGGCCACGAAACAGATTATGGCTTAATGGTTCCCGTGGCCTCGCCGAAGAATCTGATTGAGGGCGAAATGTATCGGCGACTACTTATTGATGCTGGGCTTCGGGCTAATTTAACTAGTACTTTGGATGGCCCAAAATTAATGGTTTGGCCAAGTGATTTATCGAAAGCTAAAGAAGTAATTAAACAAAATCCGAAACTTTTTCGCGAATAATGTTCGCGCCTAATCTTGTTAATTCAGTTTCGAAACTCACATAACCACGATCAATATGTTCAATCGCATGAACGACGGTTTCACCATCAGCAACTAAGCCGGCCAAAACTAATCCAGCACCAGCACGAATGTCTGTGGCTTCAACGGGTGCTCCTGATAACTGTGCTTTTCCACGAACCAATGCATGATGGCCATCCGTCTTAACTTCAGCGCCAAGTCGACTTAATTCTTGAACAAATCTAAATCTGGCTTCAAATAGGTTTTCAGTAACCATTGCCTGACCTTCGGCAATAGCGTTAAGCGCGATGAATTGTGGCTGTAAGTCAGTGGCGAAACCTGGGTACGGAAGTGTGACAATATCAACGGCTTTTGGTCGCCGGTCCATTTGAACTCTAAAGCCATCAGTGGTGTGTGAAACTTGTGCGCCAGCGGCGACTAATTTATCTAACGCCAACGAGATGTGCTCGGGATTTGCATTAATAATTTCTATGTCACCTTTGGTAATTGCTGCGGCAACTGCCCAGGTTCCAGCAACTATACGATCTGGAACAGTGTCATGAACTACTGGTTTTAATTCACGCACACCAGTCACGGTTAACAACGCAGAGCCAACGCCTTCAATTTGTGCACCCATCTTGATTAACATCTCGCAGATGTCAACAATCTCTGGTTCACGTGCTGCATTATCAATAACTGTTTTGCCATTAGCCAGCACAGCAGCCATCAAAAGAGTTTCGGTCGCACCAACACTTGGAAAATCTAAATAGACCTGCGTTCCAACCAAACCGGAACTTGGTGCATTTACAACTAAATATCCATGTTCATTAGTTACTTTGGCACCCATGCGCTCTAGTCCT
>CAYVZD010000005.1:2202-5799 GCA_964456135.1 uncultured Bifidobacterium sp. | reverse complement strand
TACAACTAAATATCCATGTTCATTAGTTACTTTGGCACCCATGCGCTCTAGTCCTGCGATGTGCATGTCAAGGCCACGTGAACCAATTGCATCTCCACCAGGTAACGCAACATCAGCTTGACCCGTTCTGGCAACTAGTGGGCCAAGGACTGCGATCGAAGCACGCATTCTTCGAACTAAGTCATAATCTGCTCGATGTTCAATTTCTTGTGGAACCGATATTTCAACAACTTCTGTTTGCGCGTCGTAAGTTACTTCACAACCCAATCGACGAAGTAATTGCGCCATAATCGTTACATCCAAAATGTTTGGCACACTACGAATTGTGGTTTTTCCTGCGGCAAGTAGCGCAACAGCCATTAACTTTAGACTGCTATTTTTCGCTCCAGTTATGCGAACTTGACCGGCAAGTCTGGTGCCACCTTGTATCCGAAAAACTTCCACGACTAAGCAGATTACCGTTAAATAATAAATAGGTACATTAGGCAGTAATTATTCGAATTAACTTTGCCCAATTGGTTTTTGATACCAGTTCACTGCGCGGTTATTGCCTACTGCCCCTAGGCTTTAGGCATGGTTAATCTAACTCGTATTTACACTCGCACTGGCGATGATGGCACAACAAATCTTGGCGACATGAGTCGTACCGGAAAGAATGATCCTCGACTACGTGCGTATGCAGATGTGGATGAAGCGAATAGTGCGATTGGATTAGCGATTGCTGCCGGTAAGTTACGCCAAGATGTTGTCGAATTACTTACCCGCATTCAAAATGAATTATTTGATCTTGGTGCAGACTTATCGACTCCGGTGATCGATAATCCTGAACATGAACCGCTTCGCGTCACCGAACTGTATGTGACTCGCCTTGAAGAAGCCTGCGACAAATACAATGAGGAACTTGCGCCATTGCGTTCATTTATTCTGCCTGGTGGCACAGTTGAGGCTTCACACCTACACGTAGCTAGAACAGTAGTTCGCCGGGCAGAACGCAGTACTTGGGCTGCAATCGATATGTATCACGGTGGCATGAATCAACTAGCCGCAACATATTTAAATCGACTCTCGGACTTACTTTTTATTCTGGCTCGAGTTGCCAATAAAGAAATTGGTGACGTGTTGTGGCAACCAGGTGCAACTAGAAATTAGCTCTAGCCAATCGCTTTAGCTAGCCGCTGGAGCGCGGACATCAGCCGATCGTGAAACAAGTCACCATCTAATCCCAAGGCAACTTGCGAATTTGGCTTCTGACCTTGGCGCATGCTTACATCTACAACTGTCATGCCTTCGGTAAGCAAACTTTCACATTCCACATCCGTGAAAGCTGTTTGCAACTGCATAGTTCCAGGCCAAATAGCCTCAGCAACTGCGAGTGCGTCATGTTGATGGGTCATTCGCTCGCCATAAAAGGCGGAATAAAAATCGGTGTAGTGCGCCAACATTTGTTTGAAAGCGCTACCAAAATTGCCTGCAGAGCCTAACCAGTCCCACAAGTACTCATAAGTTTTAACGCTATGGGTTGCGTCCAGTCCAACCATGACAACTTCAAGTCCAGAATTAAAAACTCGCTTGGCCGCCTCAGGATCATGCCAAATATTAAATTCTGCAACTGGCGTTACATTTCCAGTTCGTGCAGCGCCGCCCATAATTACAAATCGATCGATGTGATTCACCATGTCTGGATCTGCATCGACTAAATGTGCGATGTTAGTAAGAGGCCCAAGCGCAACCAAGGTAACCGGCTGCGAACTTCCTTTTATTTTTTCGATGAGAAAACTTGTGGAATCAGTAGAGGCAACTTTAGTTACTGGATCAGGTAAGTCGCTGCCTCCTAAACCATCGCTTCCGTGCACTCCTTCGGCAGCTGGAGTTTTCGCAATACGTTTGTAAGGTTCGCCGAAGCCAGATGCGACTGGGATGTCAGTGCGACCGAGAAATTCAAGTAACCGGAGTGCGTTACGTGTGGTGTTGGCTAAACCAGTATTTCCACCAACTGTTGTGATGCCAATCACATCTACGTCGGGTTCAGCAAGCGCTAATGCAATCGCGACTGCGTCATCAATACCTGGATCGGTATCAATCAAAATTGGTTTTGGCATTTTCCCTCAACTTCTAAAAATGATTTAACTCTTCCCGCTAAATAGCAAGATTGTCATGACTAATAACGCAAAGTTACAGCGGGTCGGTAATAAATGCCCCAAAATCCAATAAAAATTAACGCTGCAAATTTTAGGTAAAATTTGAAGAGAGGAATAAGAATTCAATTGTGAGCGTTAGGTTTTAAGTGCGTAATTTCTCGGGCAATCAAGGTGGCGTTCGCCGTTTTGTAGTTTTGGCATTTTCTGCCGCTTTAATGTCCTCTCCGCTAATTGCTCCAGCCGCTGCCCAAGAGTCAACGCCGACTGAATACGTTGACTCGATTATTGTCCGGTACGAGCCAGGGGTTCCGGCAACTGATGTAAGCGGGAATCCGACTGCTTCAAATGAGATTGAAACTAATCGCGACCTAGAAGTTGGGCAAAGCATTGGTCTTGGCTATCGGACAATTGAATTTAACGAACCAGTTCCGGTAACCGAAGCTGAAAAAATTGCTGCGGAGTTAACCGGTAGCTCAAAAGTCGCAGTTGCTGAACCAAACTACGAGTTTTCAATTTCCACTGAATTTGATCCAACGTCTGTCACTACGATTACTCAAACCTTGACTGGTAACTTCAATTGGGGACTTGATCGAATTGATCAGTCAGCGCTTCCACTTGATGGCAACTATAAATATCCGAGCTACTCAACAACCCCGACTGTTTATGTTGTGGATTCAGGAATTCGAGCAACACACTCTGAATTTCAAACCAATGGAGTTTCTAGAGTATTAACTGGTTTCTCGGCTTTTGCTTCACCGGATAACACTGCAGATGATTGCCAAGGACACGGAACACATGTTGCTGGCATTATCGGCGGCAATACAACTGGAGTATTAAAAAATGCAAATCTAGTGCCGGTAAAAGTTCTTAACTGCAGTGGTGCTGGTGATACCTCAACACTTATTTCAGGAATTAACTGGATAATCTCAAATCACACTGGCAGTACTGCAGTCGCTAATTTCAGCTTAGGTTCGTCAAGTCGAACAAATCGAATCGCGGTAATCGACGATGCTATGACTCGATTAATTGCTGACGGAGTGCAACCGATTGTGGCATCAGGAAATTCAAATGATGACGCTTGTTTTTATTCGCCCGCAAACTCCCCCGGCACCATAACCGTAAATGCATCTACCGACACAGATTCACGCGATAGCCGATACTCCAATTTTGGTGCCTGTACTGATCTGTATGCACCCGGCCAAAGTATTTTCTCTGCATATCCAAAGAATTCAGCCAATGTTTTTGGTGACAACTTCTACGCCAAAATGTCTGGTACATCCATGGCCGCTCCATTTGTCACAGGTATTGCAGCAAATTTGTTAATGGCCGAACCTACGCTTACGCCAAGTACCTTAAGTACAAAATTATTGACTTTTACTAACCCAGTCATAACAACAGATAAGCAAAACGATCCAAATCGACTTATCTACCAACCTCAAGCTGGTTTTGTAACACCGGT
>CAYVZD010000005.1:0-2102 GCA_964456135.1 uncultured Bifidobacterium sp. | reverse complement strand
AAAACGATCCAAATCGACTTATCTACCAACCTCAAGCTGGTTTTGTAACACCGGTTAATAACAATTCTTCAACTGTCGATAAAGCAGCAGCTAATACGGTCGTTGATACAAATTCAGTTGCATTAACACCAGTTCCAACTCCAGTTGTTGAAGAACCAGCACCTGCTGCGCCAGCACCCGCTGCACCAGCGCCGGTAGCAGCCCCAGCGCCAGCTGCTGCGCCAGCACCAAGTGGTGCAATTTCTCAATCGGTTGGCAGTCGACGTGTTATTAATGTTTCAGTCAGTGCGCCAGCAGGAAGTACAACTGCAATTCAAATTCAAGCCCGAAAGAATCAACGGGTGGCTTACAAAACTGCAGCTGGAAAAACAAAGTATCGGAATGTCAAAGTCACTTATTGGCGTACCGTATCGACTACACCTACTGCTGCAACAGCAAGTATTCGAGTGCGCGCTGCTGGAACTTACCGAGTCTTAGTGAATACCCCGTCTGGACCTATCGAGGGTTCGCCATTTAGCGTCCGTTAGCGAAACTTTTCACAAAGTTATCTCTTTTTCGCAACAAATCAATTCAACTATTGCACATGCGTTGAATGTCAGTCATCCTTGATTTAGTGGAACTTAGTACGATCTCTAAAAATTTAGGAGAAGTCGAGATGTCAATTGCTCGCAATGCATTGCTAAGTCCAATCGAACCTGCGAAAGCTACTGATCAGGTCATTCAGCGTATTTCTGAAGCGATTAGTTCTGGAGTATTAAATCCTGGTGATCGTTTACCACCAGAAGCAGAGTTAGCTCAACTTCTTGATGTTGCACAAATGACGCTTCGCCAGGCACTAGAAATCTTACGTGGCCGTGGCTATATCGAAACTGTACGTGGTCGAAATGGCGGCTCGTTTATCACTAAGCAAGTAATTAAGTTTTCAGATCCATCAACCGCCGCAAGTGTTCGATTGAAAGATCTGCAAGATCTAATTGATTTTCGAATGGCAATCGAAAATGAGGCAGCTGCACTGGCCGCTATCCGAGCCACCGACCTTGATCTTGAAAACCTTGCACTACATTTAGAAAATTGTCTCAACCATGAACAAAATAAAAAGGATCATTGGCTGGCCGACAATTCCCTGCACGTAGCCATTGTGGAAGCTACTGGATCGACGCGCATGATAAAAGCAGCTTCAACTGCTCAATATGAACTGACTATTTTCTTTCAACAGTTATTTCCAAACTATGAATCCCATAAACTACATTTCGAAGAACACCGAAAGATAATTCAAGCGATCAAATCTGGCGATCCAGATGCCGCTTGGGATGCATCAAACCAGCACCTGTTATCTGAATACAACTACTTTGCTCAGCTTGTCGCTGAGTAATTGAAAATAAATCTCTAAAATCTAGAAGAATAATCTTTTTCCGCTCAGTTTTGTAACAAAATATTTAGTTCAATTACTGAAGAATCGCAGCTTTTACGTAAAGAATATTAGGTGAGAAGCACTTAGTCTTCAGGAGGTAAACGAATGTCTATTGCCCGGACCGCTTTACTTAGCCCAATTGAACCTGCCAAAGCTACAGATCAAGTTATCCAACGAATTTCTGTTGCGATAAGTTCAGGAATTTTCAAACCTGGGGATCAACTTCCGGTTGAAGCAGAACTTGCTGAGCAACTCGATGTTGCCCAAATGACTCTTCGACAGGCGCTGGCAATTTTGCGTGATCTTGGAATTATCGAAACAGTCCGTGGACGTAATGGTGGATCATTTGTGACAAATCGTCCATTCGCTCTTGGCGGGGTATTCGTTGGACCGACTCCAACATTAGCCGAATTACAAGACATCACTGACTTTCGAATGGCTTTAGAAAATGAAGCTGCAGCACTTGCTGCCCTAAGAGCTGATCGAATGGATCTTGGTCGATTAAATACCCATTTGAATGCATGCTTATCTAGTTCAAATGAGGATGACCATGCGATTGAAGACAATAGTTTTCATGTTTGCATTGCTGAAACAAGCCATTCACCGCGATTAGTTACAGCTATCTCGCAACTTCAGCATGACATGACTTACTTTTATCAACGCTTAACTCGACCAAATGAAGCTATTTTCC
>CAYVZD010000004.1:44961-52136 GCA_964456135.1 uncultured Bifidobacterium sp. | reverse complement strand
CCATAATCACCGATGAAGCAAATTTCCCAACTGATCGATACATTATGCAGGGGATTGCTGATGAACTCGACTTGAACTTAGTTGTAATCCCAAACGATTTTAAAGCGCACAATTCAGGTGAAGAATTTAGCAATGAGTTAGTTACTCCAGAAATTTTGACTCGGTATTTATCAGATGATGTCGCAGTAGTGAGTCTGTCAGTTGTTGCATATCGCTCTGGTGCATTACACAACTTAAAAGAGTTAACTGATTTAGTTAGATCGCATGGTGCACTATTGGTTTGGGACGCCAGCCATGCTGTTGGCGCAGTAGATATGCAGTTTGATCGTGATGGAGTTGAAATTGCAGTTGGTTGCACATACAAGTACGGCAATTCTGGCCCAGGTGCGCCAGCCTGGCTTTATTTAAGTAAGTCCATACAACAAAATTTAAAAATGCCAATTCAAGGTTGGTTTGCCCAGCGGGATCAATTTTTAATGGGTTCAAAGTTTGAGCAAATAGCCGGTATTCGCGGATTTCAAATTGCGAGCCCATCGATAATCGGACTTCTTTGCATTGATCAAGGTTTTTCAATGATTGAAGAAGCATCAATTGCCGCAATAAATCAAAAAGCTTCAACGGGAACCCAACTAATGATTGATCTTCATGAGCAATGGTTAGTTCCACGGGGATTTGAATTAATTACCCCACGACAGGCCAATAAGCGTGGCGGACATGTAAGTATTTATCATCCAGATGGTGCAAAAATAGCTCGGGGATTACGTGATGAAATGAAAGTAATACCTGATTACCGAGCCCCAAATTGCATCAGATTAGCAATTTCACCACTTGCAACTTCTTACCTTGAAGTATTTGAAGGTTTTGAACGGATTCGCGATTATGTGAATTCTGGAAAATATAAAGAAATTGATTTAACAAACATTAAAGTCTCTTAAAGATTTGGCTTTGGCGTACCTAATTTAATTCTTATAAACTCTTAAAGCGCACTAGTTATTGATAATTATTGCCAGCCACCTTGGCTCAGTCGGTAGAGCAATTCACTCGTAATGAATAGGTCGCGAGTTCGATTCTCGCAGGTGGCTCCAGTTAATTTTTAGAGTAGATTTAAATTAGAGCCATGAATCATGGTCTGTAAAAAGAAAGTAATTGAGTGTCAGAAGTTACCGTAGCAAAAAAACAAACAGCCTGGATTTTGATCGTTAGCGGGCTGATTGGACTTTTTGCGTCTTTTGAGCTGTTAGTAGAAAAGATAAATTTACTAACAAATCCAAATTATTCACTCAATTGTGACATCAACCCAGTGCTTTCATGTGGTTCTGTGATTACAACTGACCAAGCTTCAGCTTTTGGCTTTCCAAATCCAATCATGGGAATTTCTGGATTCACTGTAGTCGTAATGTTTGGCGCACTTTTACTTTCAAAAATTGAACTTCCAAAATGGATGTGGCTGGGATTACAGATTGGCGCAACGCTAGCTTTTTCGTTTGTAATTTGGCTGATTTACCAAAGCCTGTATGTAATTGGCGCACTTTGTCCATGGTGCATGGTGATCTGGACAATAACTGTGCCCATTTTTTGGCAAGTCACAGTTGATAATCTAAAAAGTAATTATTTAAACTTTGGCAAAACATTTTCAGAAGTTGTAATTAGTTTGAAATGGATCTTGGTAACCGCTACGTATTTAATCGCGATTGGACTAATTTTTATTCGCTGGTCAGATTTCTGGCTTAGTTAATTATCACCAGGACTAACATTTAGTTATGAGCATTGCGCCATTTCTAGATGTAAAAGCTACCGATTTTTCCATTCGAAGCGAAATCGTGATGGCTGCTCGAGAAAAACATTGGTATGCAAAAACCCCTTATGGTGTGGCAATTCTTCGATATGAAGACGCGAACGCCTTACAAAATGACAAACGATTGCATCAAGGGACTAGACGCTGGCCTCAACACAATGGAATCGAAAGTGAACTTTTAGTTCCCTGGTGGAATGAAATGATGTTGAGTCTCGAAGGTCAAGACCATATTCGAATCAGAAAACTAGCTAACCCTGCTTTTTCTCCCCGAATAATTGAGGCATTAACTCCGCAATTTGCCAAACTTGCTAATGATTTAATTGATGATTTTTGTGAACGTGGTTCAGTTGAGTTCATGAGTGAATTTGCAGAACCTTATTCAGCAAAGGTCATAACCTTACTTTTAGGTTTACCAAATGAACTTTGGCGCGAAATAGCCGATCTAGCAACAAAACTTGGCTATGTATTTAGCGTTACATTCAAAGATGATTTACCAGAAATTGAAGATGGACTTCGTGGAATTCTTCGTATAACCCAACATTTAATTGATACCTATCAAGATTTAGATAGTGACAGCTTTATTTCTACAATGGTTCAAGCCAGTGTTGATGGGCAAAAAATTACTGAGCGTGAGCTTTTAGTAATGCTATCTTTCATAATTTTTGCTGGTTTTGATACCACGCGTAATCAAATTGGCTTAGGAATGCAAACTTTTTCAAAGAATTATCAGCAATGGAAATTACTGGGTGAACACCCAGAATTCGCTAGAACGGCCGTCGAAGAAGTTATGCGCCTAAATCCAACAATTACCTGGTTTACTCGTGAAGCAATTGAAGACTTTGAATACAAAGATTTGCACATCGAAAAAGGTATGACTTTGCAGTTTTATAACGTGCAAATTGGAAGTGACCCTAAGAAGTATGAACCAATCGAGATGGACATAACTACTGCTCGAGCACCGCACTTTGGATTTGGTGGTGGAATGCATCATTGCTTAGGACATTATGTTGCCCGTATTGATATGCAAGAGGCGCTAAAAGCGTTGGCAAAACGAATTCCAGATTTCAAAATTGAGGCTGGCGCACATTTCTTACCCGATAGCGGTAATACCGGACCGATCGAGTTGCCGCTAAGTTTCACACCGAGTGCACGGTATTCTTAGCAAGTGATTGAATTTGCCGTAAATCTAATTGAACAAATTGGATTACTGGGAGCCGGATTACTAATCGCAATCGAAGTTGTGATTCTGCCAATCCCATCAGAATTAATTTTGCTGCTCACAGGATTTAATGTTTCACTTGGTCGATTTAGTTTTATCGGCGCAATCGGAATTACAACCTTAGGCTCTCTTGCTGGTGCCTCACTCCTTTATAGTTTGGGCTATTTCTTTTCCGAGGAACGTTTAGAAAGTATTGTTCGTAAATATGGAAAGTATGTGGGTATTTCTCACAAAGACTTCACTAAAACAATGACTTGGTTTGAGCGCCATGGAGCTCAACTAGTTTTCTTTGGTCGGTTGGTTCCATTAATTCGAAGCTTGGTAAGTATTCCCGCGGGTTTAACTGGTATGAAACTTAAGAAATTTCTATTTTTTACTGCGCTTGGATCTGGGATCTGGAATTCAATCTGGATTACTACCGGGTACTTCTTAGGCGAAAACTGGGAACAAGCAGATCGATTTACTCAGATTCTTGATTTAGTCGTCTATGTCGCTGTCATCGTCATCGGACTTTTTATATTGGTTAAGTTCACTAGAGGTTACCTAAATTACCGAAACCGCAAACTAAATTAAGTGTTTATTTAAGAACTCCACTGATCGTTGCATTGAAAGTTCCCATTGTGGACCAAAAGCATGTTGTTCGCCTTCATAAATATGAAAAATAACGTCTTTATTAAGTTCGGTTAATTGATTTACCGCACGCTGTGACCACTCAATTTTGCAACTTTCATCGTTGGTCCCATGGTGAATCATGATTGGGTCGTCAACTCGATCAAAGTAATTTTCGGCAGACATACCTTTCCAAAATTCTGGATTGGATTCAGGGCTACCGTGCTTTTCAATAATCGGGTTGGCTATGTCTGGATTGCCGCGTCCCCACTTATTGAAATTATCAACGTAATTTGCGCTCACTGGTGCGTATAAAACAATGGCATCAAATTCGTTTGGTGCAACTGTTGCTACGTTGTAACCAATTCCACCGCCCATAGATCTACCTAAGTAACCGATTCGGTTTATATCTATTTGCGGAATGTTTGCTGTGCGCAAAGCTTTAGCTGCTGCAATTACATCGATTGTGTAACCAAGTCTCAAGTTCACTGCATTATCTGGATCGTCATCACTTTCAGCGTGGTTTCGATAATCAGTGTGTAAAACAATAAAACCTTGATTTGCCAAATAGTCTTGCTCACGCTTTAAACCTCGCCCCGAAGTGTAGATTCGAGGATCGATGTAGCCATGTCCTAGAACTAGGGCGGGAAATGGACCTTCACCCTTTGGCACGTTCATAATTCCAGAAATAGTTAATTCATTTGCTTTATACGTTACCGAATATCGAATGTATTTACTTGTACTACCAATTGTGTTTTTGATAATCAGATCGGAACCAATAATTTCTTTTTGCATTAAAGCGGGTAAAGATACTTCACTGAAGTTCTCTGCCACAGCAGGAGTGGACATCTGTGAAGAATTTGCAGAGTCATTTGCAGAGGCGCTTTGTTGGTTATTTGCGGTACAAGCATTGAGTGCTAGAGCACTAACAACTAAAGCCGCAATTAGTTTTGACCGCATAGTTCAAAAATAGGTCAATAATTAAAAATGTGCAGTTTGGAAATTCTATGAATTACGAATTCTAGAAACTAAACGGCCAATAAACATAGGTACAGCAACTAGCATTGCCATAAATGCAAAAGCTTCAATACCAAAACTCCACCAGGTTTCGCCACCATCTTCAAATGGAATAATTTTCAAAAGGGCCGAAACTCCATAAGTTGTCCATAGGCAAAGAACTGAAGTTAACCAAAGTGGCCAAATTTTCTCTGGTCGTCTTTTGTATCCAAGGTAAATCGATACTGGAATCAAAAGATTCAATAACTCACCTTGTAAGAAAATTGAAATGAGCATTGGAATTATGAAGAAATTTAAATAACTCCGTACTCCATTGAAATTGGTCAGAAATTTATTCATTTAGTTTCCTTCGCTAATTTTTGTAAAACATTTTGTCCAGCAATTTTTCCAGTGGTAATTGCAGTTTCGGTATAAAAAGTACCTAAAAAGTCACCTGCTAAATGAACTCGGCCATTGTCTCTGGTAAATATAGGTTGCAGTTTTGCTCTACCTGGAAAATTAAAAGTCTGACCTTCATGCCAACGTGTTATTTGATGTTCCACAACTCGATCAGAAAATCCTGGAAATATCTCATTTAAATCTTTGTAGTAAGTTTCCAGAATTGTCTTGTCATCTTCTTTGATTAGTTTTTCTGCCCAGTCGGTGGCGGTGAAAACAAAGATGGAGCTACCTTTAGCTCTTTGTTTTTCACTACTTCTAATTACGCTAGTTTGATTTGTGAAAATAGTAAATGAGCGCTTTGGTGCAGCAATACCGTAACTGTTATCCCACACAGCCTTTTCTTCATTTGTTAAAAAAGCTGCAGCGACATATGGTGCATATTTAATTTGACCAAGTGCAGCCATTAAATCGTCTGGTGCATTTTTTAAAACTTTGTAGGTTGTGGTTGCAGGAGCTGCCATAACAACCTGTTTGGCAAGAACTGTATGATCACCGGTTGAGTCAGTGTATGAAATTGAAACATGATCGTCATTAACTACGACCTCTTTGACCGGGGAATTTAATTTAACTCTGTCGCCAAGTTTTGCAGCAATAGTTTCTGGAAATACTGAAGCACCGCCCCAAATACTGTTGCCAAGACTTGGACTTTTATCCCAAACTATTTTGAAATAACCAATTCCAGTTCCGGCTGCAACTTCATTAACCCGGCCACCGCTTCGAGTTACAGTGGCAGCAAACATGGCCATCGCATCACCAGATGTTTTGCCGACAAAGTCTGCAAAAGTATGATCATTTTTATAGTTATAAATACGATTTTGAAAAGTCCAGTAATCTTCATCAGGTTTGCGTTTTGAGATGCGGGCAAAATATAAAACAGCCAATCGGACTTTAATTCCAGAAATTACTAATGAAAGTCGATCTTTAAAAGACATCGGAATTCGAAGGGGGTATAACTCCACAGCGCCTTTGGTAATCAAGGCACCATTCATTGCTAATCCAGCCAGATGTCCATCAATGCGGCGTATTTCAACTCCAACTTCATCGGCAAGTTCTTGAGTTTGTGAGCCGGGACCACTAAAAACATGACCACCAGTATTAAGCCAATAATCACCACGTTTTTCTGACTTTATTCGGCCACCAACTCGGTTATCTGATTCAAGAACTAAGAGTTCTTTATCTCGACATTGCCAAGCAGCTGTTAAGCCAGCTAGTCCGCCACCAACGATTATTACGTCATACATAAAAACACCCCGCAGGTAAAGACTACGGGGTGTTTGAGTTTTAGTTAAAGGTTTTTCAAAGCAGACACAACTTTAGTTAACGACTCCTTTGCGTCGCCAAAAAGAAGTGATGTTTTTGGATCAAATAGGACTTCATTTTCGATTCCAGCAAAACCTGGACGCATCGAACGCTTTAAGAAGACAATCTGTTGCGCTTGATCAACATTCAAAATTGGCATGCCATAAATAGGTGCAGTTGGATCATTTTTTGCGGCTGGATTAACTACGTCATTAGCACCAACAATTAGTGCGACATCTGTTTCAGCAAATTCTGGATTAATTTCATCCATTTCTTTTAACTGCTGATATGGCACATTAGCTTCGGCAAGTAAAACATTCATGTGTCCTGGCATGCGTCCGGCGACCGGGTGAATTGCGTAATCGACCTTGATTCCTTTGCTTTCTAAAATTTCAACTAGTTCACGAATTGTGTTTTGTGCTTGTGCTACCGCTAAGCCATATCCGGGAACAATAATCACTTTTTGTGCGTAAGCCAACATAATCGAAACATCATCGGGTGAAGCAGATTTCACCGGACGGTCTTCGCCTATACCGCTACTTGCTGTGGCTTTTGCAGTGAATGCACCGAACAAAGTATTTGTAAGTGGTCGACCCATGGCTTGTGCCATTAACCGAGTTAACAAAGTACCAGCAGCGCCAACCAATGTACCGGCAACGATTAGAAGTACGTTACCTAATACGTAGCCTGAAGCGGCTACCGATAAACCAGTGAATGCATTTAGTAGTGAAATTACAATTGGCACATCTGCGCCACCAACAGGTAGCACAAGAAGTACACCCATGATTAGTGACA
>CAYVZD010000004.1:31434-44861 GCA_964456135.1 uncultured Bifidobacterium sp. | reverse complement strand
GGCACATCTGCGCCACCAACAGGTAGCACAAGAAGTACACCCATGATTAGTGACAAAAACAGCAAAGTGAAAAGTAATAGGTTTGATTGATTTAGCACTAACTGAATTGCGGCAGCAACAGTTGCTATACCTGCCAGCGAAGTTATATACCTACCTGCTGGAAGCACGACCGGCCGTGAAGTCATTAATTCTTGTAATTTCATGAAAGTCAAAATCGAGCCAGTAAATGAAATTGATCCGATCATTACCGTAAATACAATGGCCGCCATCACAGCAATTGGTTCGTCTGCCTTTGCAGTCAAAAATTCAATTACTGAAACAACAGCGGCCGCGCCACCACCAACTCCATTGAATAATGCAACCATTTGTGGCATCTGAGTCATCTGAACTCTACGAGCAGCAACCCAACCAATAATTGCGCCAATTGCTATTGCAATCAGAATTGCGTTTAAGTTTTTGATTGGGCCACCAAAAAATTCTTGACCATAGTAAAACGCAACTGCTGTTGCCAGTGCTGCGCCAAGGGCACCCAGAAAATTACCACGCCGAGCAGTTTTAGGTGAGGAAAGTCCTTTTAGCGCAAGAATAAATAAAACAGCTGCGAATAATTCAGCAAATCGAACCCAAGTAGGCATTACTTACTCGCCTCCTGATTTTGGGTCTTTTTCGGTTTAAACATTTCCAACATGCGGTCAGTTACAACAAACCCACCAACCATATTTATTGTGGCTAGCACTACTGCAGTTAAGCCAAGAGTTAGTTCTAAAGCACCATCTGCTTTACCAGTAACCAAAATTGCACCAACTAAAACCACACCATGTATTGCATTCGCACCTGACATTAGGGGGGTGTGTAACACCGCAGAAACTTTTGAGACAACTTCTATTCCCACAAAAACACTGAGAATAAAAATTGTCAGTAAGGCAATCGCATCCATTGTTATTCGCCTTCCTTAGCAAGCGGCTTCATTTTTAAAGTTTCTCTAGTTAATGCATTTCTGATTTCGCCATTCCAAACAATCGCGCTTCCAGCAATAATTTCATCGGCTAAATCAGGTTTTGCATTGCCGTCTTTTGTAAAGAGTGTCAAAAGTGATACGACATTCTGAGCGTAAAGTTTGCTTGAATGGGTTGCAATTTGCGACGGTAAATCTTGGCAACCAACTAAAGTAATTAAACCGCCAGGAACTTTCAGGTAAACATCTTTACCCGCGATAGTCCCTTGAATGTTTCCACCAGTTTCTGCAGCTAAATCCACCAGAACAGAACCTGGTTTCATCATTGACATCATGTCTTTTGTGATTAATAGCGGAGCTTTTTTACCTGGTACCGCTGCTGTGGTGATTACAATGTCTGATTCACTGACATATGGTTTGAGTGCATCTTGCTGAGCTTTTGCTCGATCTTTATTCATTTCCTTGGCATAACCACCGCTACCTTCTAGCGCGTCCAATCCCAAGTTGATAAAAGTTGCACCCATTGATTTAACTTCATCTGCACTTGATGATCGAACATCGTAAGCGCTTACGACTGCGCCAAGACGCTTTGCAGTTGCCATAGCTTGCAGCCCAGCAACTCCCGCACCAAGCACTAAAACTTTTGCTGGTTGAACTGTTCCAGCCGCAGTCATTAGCATTGGAAAAAATTTTGTAGATTTTTCGGCTGCGATTAAGGTTGCCCGGTATCCACCACAGAGTGCTTGAGACGTTAGTGCGTCCATAGATTGTGCTCGCGAAATTCGAGGCACTAGATCAAATGACAATGCTGTGACACCAGTCTTAGCAAAAGCCTTAATTTCTGTGGTGTTGTTAACTGGCGATAAAAACGAAAGAGCGATTGTATTTTTTTTCAAAGCAGAAATTTGTCGAGCGGGTAGCGGTCTTACCGTTGCCACCAAATTCGCGGTACCTAATTCACGAGTTAATGCTGTTTTATTGAAAATTTTTGCCCCAGCTTTTACGTAGTCGCTATCTGAATAAGTAGCTCCAGCGCCAGCATCTGATTGGACACTTACCTTTAAGCCAAGTTTTACAAGTTTTGCAACAGCTTCTGGCACCAAAGCAACACGCTTTTCTCCAGATTTAGTTTCACTCGGAACTACAAGTTTCACGATGCACTCCAAAGGGCAAGTTATTGATACAACTCTAGGGTGCTAACACAGTTATGTCCTTAGAAGGCAATTCTGACCAGAAGTGAACACTTAGTTAAGTGGTTTGTTTACCAAATAGTCTTATAACGTGGGTAAACATCGGGCGCGCCAAGTTAAGCGGTACTCAGCCCTATTACTTATTGGCGAGTTACTCATTACTGCCGGTTTTATCCTCGGTTCTTACGTCGTTTATGAATTATGGGTTAGCAATCTCACGGCTCAGCGAACCTGGACGACGTCTTCAGCCAATTTAACCGAAGAGTTCTCAGCAGAATTTAAAAATTATTTAGTCGAGAATCCAGTACCACCGGAAAAAGTTGAAATAACTCAAACGCCAAAATCTGGAAAACCATTCGGTTTAATGTATCTTCCGAAGTTGTGGGCTGATGAAAAAGTAGTACCAATTATTTCTGGAGTATCTGACAGTGATTTAACCAAGGGCCTTGGTTATTATCCGAGCACTTCGCTTCCTGGCGAAATTGGAAATTTTGCTGTAGCCGGTCATAGGGCAACTCATGGTGAGCCGTTTGCAGATTTTCCATTGCTAGAAGTTGGCGATGAAGTTGTAGTTGAAACTTTTGCTGGCCGGTATACATACGAACTCGTTGATGACATAAAAGTTATGCCAGAAGATATTTGGGTAATTGGTCGCCGACCAAATGTCCCTGGGGTACTTGCGCTACCTGAGGATGCAAAGTTAATTACGTTAACAACATGTGATCCACGTTGGTCTTCAGAAAAACGTTGGATTTGGTTTGGTGTTCAAAAATCTTTTACTTCAAGGTATGAACTTGAAAGGCGAACTTAATGATTTACAGTTGGATTTGGCGAAAGTTACGCGGCCCAAAGTGGCTGAAATGGTTGCAGGCTTTTTTCTTGATTACCATCGCGTTATTTGTACTTTGGTTTTTTGTTTTTCCAAACGTTAATTCGTTCTTCTCAGGTGATCCAACTTTTTCAGATACCTAAGCACAAATTTACTCAACCGGACTATGTATGCCTTCGTCGATGAATTCACAGCTGCGATGGGCGCCATCACAAAAAGGTTTGTCTGAAGAGTGACCACATCTACATAGTGAATAAGTTTCTTTATTCGTTATCACTTGACCGTCAGCACCTATCAAAGTTGCTCCGGTTACTCGCAGTGATCCGTTAGGACGAACTGTGATGGTGGCTTTTTCCTCTGACATTTTTCCTCAAATCTCAACAGTTAAGTTAATCGTATGTCGGGATTAACTTATTCACCTACTGGGATTTCAAAACCCAGCGAATTCACTGTCGCCAATGATCGTTCATAAGCTTTTTGCAGTCTTGATTCACTGGCCAAACTAAAATCTTTTTCGGATAGTGCCTTAGATACATTAATTACCCGCACTGGAAAATCGTCCGTGATCAAAATTGGTATTTGTTCAACTTTAGTTATTGCTAAAGATCCATCTAAATTTTCAGTAATTGTCCAGCGCACGATCAGTCCTTCAGATTTGATACTGGTTGGTTCTCGATGTGCTGCGATTAAATTACCGTGACTGTAGGCCACCCACATATTTTGAATTTTGGTAATCGGTTGCACCGAATGAGAATGAGCACCTTCAATCAAGTCGATAACGCCACTTTGAGCAAGTGTCTGCGCGAGTTCTATTTGATAGTTATTTGGCTGATTGGTGTATTCGTCCCCCCAATGTAACTTGGCGATAACAAACTGAGCACCGGCTTGCCTTGCCGCCGTTGCCTCGTTAATTATTTGCTCGGCATTGATTTCATTTGCGCTCCATAGCTTGTCAGGATCACGAACAAATCCATTGAATCCATACGTATAGGCAACTATGCCAATTTTAAAAATTTTCTCACCGGCTTTAACTTCGACAATTAGGGGAGTTTTTGCTTCTTGTTCAGTTCTGGCAATTCCCGTATGTTTAATTCCAATTTGATCAAGTTTGTCTAATGTCCGAGTGATTCCAGCAAACCCTTTATCTAATGAATGATTGGATGCTTGGTCACACATATCAAAACCAAGTTCTTTGACTGCAGTAAGAATTTCAGGCGGTGAATTGAAAACTGGATAGCCAGAATAGTTTTCATTTTTGTTAGCAATTGGTGTTTCAAGGTGACAAAGCGCTAAATCAGCAGTTTTTGTTACAGAGGCTATGCCTTCAAGTTGTGGATAGAAATCCCATACTTCAGGTGAACCATCTTGCTTTGCTTGGTTCCAAGTACGTTCATGAAGCAAAATGTCTCCGGTAGTGACTACCGTAAAACTCGCTGGGGTAGTTTGCTTAGAAAAAGTTGGTTCAGGACTACTAAAGACAGCGTTTGTAGTTTGATCGGCCGAGGTAGTACAACTGGCAGCAAGTGCACTCGAAAACACCAGCGACAGTATTAATACAGTGCGTTTGACCTGAAATTTCTTATTTATTTGCATTACCCGGTTTCCTTAACCCAAATGTAAGAGTAATTCATGGAAATATTGGGCCTTTGGGTCGCTCGTCATGAAATTTAAGGGGGTTTACCCAATAAACAAACGTTTACCCAATAAACAAAGAAGGTACCGTGATTACGTAGGTAATCCTAATAACAGAAATTTGTCCTAAATATTAAGCAGGGAATCACATGGATGGACGTTACGTCCTAATCGTTGAAGACGATGCATTACTCCGAGAGCTTCTTGCTACTGCACTTGAATCTTGGGGCTACTCAGTGCAAACGGCAAGTAATGTTGCCGATGCAAAACGACTATTTAAAATGAGTGATCCTGACGGGGTTATCCTCGATGTCGACCTGGGATCTGGTCCTAATGGGTTTGATTTAGCGCACATTATTTTAGAAAGCGCGCCTGCTACAGCAATTGTATTTTTAACAAATATTCCAGACCCTCGATTTGTTGAAGTTGATCCAGATGGTTTACCAACAGGTATTGCCTACTTGCGCAAATCTGCACTCTCAGATTTAAATCTTTTGTCTAGTGCATTAGATTCAACTATTCGTGGTGAAGTTACTAATGAGTTTAGACATGATCGCGATAAGAGTCGTCCTTTTGCCAATTTAACTAAGAAACAAATTGAAGTACTTAGATTAATGTCTCAGGGAAAATCAAACGCACAAATTGCGCAAATTCGTGGAACTTCTATAAAAGCAGTAGAAGATGCGATTCGTCGAGCATGTGAAGCTATCGGCGTAGACAACAAGGTAGATGGAAATACTCGGACTGCTGCTGTTGCTAAATACCTATCTATCACCGGATTAACAAAGCCGACCTCAATAATCAAGTAGATAAATTTCACTCACTGCGAAAATTTAGCTTACTTACTTTTAGGTATTTGGTTAAACAGCGGACTAAACTTATCAAGCACTCGAATTAGAAATCAGGAATAAATGTCACAGACTAGCAATCTTGTCGCTGGCGAAAAACCTTTAACCCATTCAGAAATCCTCAGAGTTTTAAGTGGATTGATGATGGGTTTATTTTTAGCCGCATTAGATCAAACAATCGTTTCAACTGCGCTTAAAAGCATTGTTGAAGACTTTAATGGACTAAATCACTACACCTGGGTTGTCACCGCTTACTTGTTAACATCAACGGCATCAACTCCACTTTATGGAAAGATTTCAGATCTTTATGGTCGACGTCCAGTTTTTCAATTCGCAATTGTCACTTTCTTATTAGGTTCATTCTTAGCTGGAACAGCGCAAGATATGACTCAGCTAATTGCGTTTCGCGCATTACAAGGGTTAGGTGCTGGTGGATTAATGGCACTAACTTTCGTCATTATTGGTGACATCATTCCACCTCGTGAGCGTGGACGTTATCAGGGATATTTCGGAGCAGTTTGGGGTTTATCTTCAGTCGCAGGTCCGTTGCTCGGTGGTTACTTCGCAGATGCTGGTCAGATTTTTGGTGTTTCAGGATGGCGCTGGATTTTCTACATCAATTTGCCGTTAGGAATTTTGGCGCTAGTTCTTACCACCGCATCGCTGCATGTACATAACGTCAAAAAGAAGCACAAGATTGATTACTTTGGTGCATTCTTAATGGTCGCCGGTGTCTCATCTTTACTTATGGGAGTTTCAGTTTACGGACCTCAAGATGGTTGGACAGATCCAAAGACTGACATCGCACTTGGCTTATCCGTGTTATTCACAATCGCATTTTTAATGCAAGAACGTCGAGCAGTAGAACCAATTTTGCCGTTGCATTTATTTAAAAACCACACTTTCTCGATCACCTCATTAATTGGGTTTGTTATAGGTGCTGGAATGTTCGGTGCAATCATTATGATTCCGCTTTACCTGCAATTGGTTAAAGGTGATTCAGCTACTGACGCAGGCCTTAAATTAATTCCATTTATGCTGGGCATTGTCTTTATGTCTATGTACTCTGGAAAACAAATTTCTAAAAACGGTCATTACAAGCGATTCCCAATCATTGGCCTCTTTATTATGACGATCGGGCTGGCATTATTAAATCGTTTATCTGAAACCACATCCTTTACTGAACTGGCAATTTATGAGTTCATGATTGGCGCCGGACTCGGTTTATCAATGCAACCAATTGTTATTGCATTACAAAATGATCTGGACTTTAAAGATATGGGAATTGGAACTAGTGCCAATACTTTCTTTAGGTCTATTGGTTCTACTGTGGGTGTGGCGATTTTTGGCACAATCTACGCAAACCGACTAGCAACTTATATTCCAGAAAAAGTTGCAGAACTTCAGGCAACAAATCCGCAAGCATTAGTTGGTGCAACTCCAGAAGCATTTGAGGCATTGCAAACGAATTCGCAAGTGTTACAAACCTTTACGCCAGAACTACAGGCGTCAATTTTGAACGCTTTTGTGCATTCTTTCCATGACGTATTTTTATCGGCACTTCCGGTAACTGCTCTTGGAATCGTATTTGCGTTCATGGTTCGAGAAAAGCCATTGCGTACGGGCCAAGAGTTTGCTCAAGCCAAAGAAGAAGCAGCAGGCGAAACTTTCGCCTAGCCAGTTAGTCCGATTGCGCCGGTGACCCGTGGGTTGCCGGCGCTTTCCATTTAATGTTGCCAAGTAATACAAGACCGATAACCATAAAAATTTGAATGGCTATTGCACTAGGCGAAGTCATATTTTCTCGAATTAAATCCCCAAGATTCGTGGCACTTAAAGCCTGGGCACCAGCAACATAAGTTGTGTAAGTCATGAATCGGCCAGCAGCAAAAGAAATCAACAATGGTTTGAGTGGTTGATTCTTCATAACTCCAGCTGCTTCAAAAAGTTGAGCTGATGAAAATGGAGAAATGAAAAAGAGTAAAAATAATGCTGTCGAGTGCTTTGTAGATTTGCGTAAGTGTGCGCCTGCATTTTCCATGTTTGTTACCCAGCCTTTGGGTAAGCGGTCTCTTAGCTTACGAAAATAAAGCGCTAAGACGCCTCGACCGCTAGTTGAGGCGATTACCCCGACTGGAATTAGTGCAAAGGCTTGTAGATCGTACTTAAGTACATAAAAAACCAAAATAGACCAAGTTGGCGGAGCAAATGCTGGAAGTGCGTTCATAATGAAAATTACGAGCGCAGCAATTAAATAAATTTCCAAGCTAGCTCACAACTTAGCCAAGTTTGTAAACTTGACCTGTCTGCGGACCTTCAATGGATTTTAGATAAAGCCGAACAACATCACTAAGTTTTACTTGTTCAAAGCCTGGGAAGTAATCGTGGTATCCAGGTGATTCAACCAACACATTTGGACTAATTGAATTAATTCGAATACCTCTTGGTAATTCAACTGATGCAGCCATCACAAAAGATTCAATTGCACCGTTTGCAGCAGACGCAACTGCGCCAGTAATAATTGCTTCGCGGGCAAGTACTCCAGACATTAAGGTAAAGGATCCGCCGTCTGTTAAATAGTCAGTACCTTTAAGGACCAAATCTATTTGCCCTATCGCTTTGTCAGTCAATCCGTTAATAAAGTCAGCGCGGTCTAATTCATCAAGTTTTTTAAACGGAACTTTTCCGGCTGCGAAAGCAACCGCATCCAATTTCCCAACTTGCTTAAACATCTGCGCAATGGATTCTGGATTATTAACATCAACTTGGACGTCGCCATTCCGAGAAGCACGAATAACTTCATGTTTTTTTGCTAATTCGTCAGCAACAGCTCTACCGATTAGCCCACTAGCTCCGACTACTAAAACCTTCATTTTTATCCTTTGTTAGTAAGTAATCTATAGATCTATTCGGGTACCAAGTGTGATTACTCGATCAGTAGGTAAACCAAAATAACTTGATGGCGTTACCGCATTTCGATGGATAAGCCCAAATAGTTTTTCCGGCAAACCGCGCAAATTACCTGCATTAGTACCTTGGAATTTTCGTTCGGATAAGTAATAAGTTGCAACACGTTCGTGGTTTCCTAAAACTGTGTCAGTGAGTTTTTTAGGTAAGTCAAGACTTTCCATGTAGCCAACCCGAATAGTTAATTTAGTTATTCGCTCGAAAACTTCAACGGATTCTATTGGCTCTGTTGAATATGGCACCGGGTCGGTAATTACGGTCACAACTAGTACTTCAGCTGGAATTGAATGCATAACTTGAGCTTGCGAAGTTAGTGCGGCAGGAACAACTTCAGCAGGCGAGGCAAGAAAAATTCCGATTCCTGGAACTCGAGTAATACTGCCGTGGGTAATTTCTGCCCCCAAAGATTCCCAAGTTTGCTTTCGAGATGCCATGTATTTGTTCAGCTCGAGGTACCCACTTCGCCAAATGAGCATTACCCCAAGTGCAAACCCGCCAATCACAATTGGCACCCAGCCACCATCAAGAATATTCACTGCAGTTCCAGCTAGGAATGAGA
This sequence comes from uncultured Bifidobacterium sp., assembly GCA_964456135.1. Taxonomy (GTDB): domain Bacteria; phylum Actinomycetota; class Actinomycetes; order S36-B12; family UBA5976; genus UBA5976. The sequence goes on along the minus strand of CAYVZD010000004.1, from coordinate 35,881 downwards.
AATCAATTATCAAGAAAGTTAAAGTAATTGGCCAAAGTTTTGCATTACGCCACTGCCAAACTCGTTTTGCCACTTGGTGAAACGCAATTGTGGTGATGAACATTGTTCCGGCAATTGCAAGTACATATGCGTGCGCTAAGTCAGAAGAACTTTGGAAAGTAACAACCAGGGTGATACTCAAGATTCCAACAATTAGATTCGCCATGGGGACATAAATTTGTCCCTCATGTTGCGCATTAGTGTGCTTGACGGTTAAGCGCGGGAAAAATCCAAGTTGAATGGCCTGTCTAGAAAGAGAAAATACTCCAGTTATCAATGCCTGTGATGCAATAACCGTTGCCAATGTAGCCATAACAATTAGCAAAATAGTCATGGCTTGATTTGGAGCAAGTTCAAAGAACGGATTGGCAACTTTAGTTTCATCACCGATAACTAGTGCCGCTTGTCCTAAGTAGCAAAGAACTAAAGCTGGTCCAACAATAAAAGTCCAGGCAATTCGAATTGGTTTTGCACCAAAGTGACCCATGTCGGCGTATAAAGCCTCTGCCCCGGTAACTGCCAAAATTACTGATGACAAGATTAAAAATGCGGTAAAACCGTGATCAAGAAAATATCCAACGGCATAAGTTGGTGATAAAGCCACGATTACTTCTGGATGCTTTAAAAATTGAAAAAATCCAAGTCCACCAATTAATAAAAACCAACCCAGAGTTATTGGACCAAATATGCGACCAATTGAATGTGTTCCCCAAGGTTGCACCAAAAATAGTACGGCCAAAATAACCACAGTTAGTGGAACAGCAAAACTAGCGAACTCAGGATTTAATACTGCTAAACCTTCAGTGGCTGAAAGCACACTAATTGCCGGCGTAAGCACGCCATCGCCGAATAGCAATGCAGTGCCGATCAGAATTACTAAAAAGATTATTCGTTGTTTCGAATTTTCTGGATTTCTAAAATTACTCGGTAGTAACGCGAGTAAGGCAAGTATTCCTCCCTCACCTCGATTATCAGCGCGCATGACAAACGCTAAATACTTGACCGAAACAATTAGCATCAAGGCCCAGAAAATTAGCGAAACAATTCCATAGACATCAGTTAAATCTGTGCCACCTTTATGAAAACTCTCGCGTAGTGCATAAATCGGACTTGTGCCGATGTCGCCAAAAACAACTCCAGTAGCACCAAGAGTTAATGCTGCCATTGAAGAATTACTGGGTAAATGAGAATTGTTCGAATTACCTAGTTTTTTGCTATTTGCCACCCTCCAATTATGCACTAGACAAAATTGCAAACACTTATGCTTAGACAGTGGATGGGAGATAAACCATCAAGATAAGGAATTGTGGAAGCTAATGGATTTTGGATCAATCAACCTTGTTGCTGTCTTAGTCGCATTTTTAATTAACTTTGTAATTGGATTTATCTGGTTTGGTCCAAAAACTTTTTTCCCAATTTGGTGGAAAGCAATCGGTAAAACTGGCGACCCTGGCGTTGATGCAGATATGAAAGTAGTTTTTAGCAGCACTGCTATTGCGGGACTAGTAAGCGCGACAGGTTTAGCTTTAGTCTTTGATTTACTCGCTAGAACTAAAGGTGAAGTTAATCTCATCACCGGTCTATCGACTGGACTTATTGTTGGAATTTTTCTAATGGCCGCGCCAGCACTAAGCCACCGGTTATTTGCTGGAAATGGTTTTAAAGTTTGGTTACTAGAAATTGGATCCGACGTACTTGGTTTTGTTGGAATGGGAATCGCGCTTAGCTTTTTTTATTAAATCAAATTCTGCAAAATTAACTACTTGTAATTAGAGTGGTTAAGTTCTCGGAATTTAAAGGTAACTAAGTGACGAATAAATTACAGCACGCATTTGGTACTCGGTTTCGTCGGATCATTACCAACTCTGCTGACGGTGTACCAGACTGGTTGCCACAAATTGAAAGCGGAGATGATTTTGGACTGTTTAAACCAAGCGATGCTCCCTGGGTAGTACATGGTGACCTGGCAACTTTAGTTGGCGGTATCCGAGCTTTGTTGATGCAGGCACTTCATCCAGGAAGTTTGGCTGGCGTTACAGATCACTCGCGATATGAACAAGATCCACTTGGCCGGCTTGCTGGGACTACAAAGTGGTTATCAATTCTTACTTTCGGATCAACCCAAGCCATTGCTGCAGAATCTTCACGCGTTAATGGAATGCATAAAAGAGTTGTCGGCCAATATGAAGTTTCGCCAGGACAACCCAAAACCTACGCTGCTGCCGATAGCGACTTACTACTTTGGGTACACATTGCCTTTACTGATTCATTTTTAATCGCGCACGAATTTTATGGAGCTAAAAAAATTCCAGGCGGATCAGATGCTTATGTTTCATTATGGAGTAAAGCAGTAGTTCCATTAGGTCTAGATTCAGCACCGCAAACACGAGCTGAATTAAAGCAAGTGATTGATTCTTTTGATCCAGTACTGAGAGCGGATCAAAAAACTTTAAATGTAGTTAGGTTCATAAAGAAACCACCGCTATCAAAAGCAGCACGACTTGCCTACGCAATTATGTTTCAAGCAGCCGTAATCACAATCGAGCCAAAATATCGCAAGATTTTAGGCTTGCGTAATTGGCCAGCCTGGCTGGTGATTCCCACGGCAAAACTTTTACTCAATGGAATGCGGCTCGCTCTTGGCGGAGTTTCGCCCCTTGAAGAGGCAGCACTAGCTCGCCACCAAAGGCTGGCTAACCGTTAAAAGGTTTTTGCATCAATCACAAAGCGATATTTGACATCGCTATTTACAACTCGATCGTATGCAGTATTTATGTAGTCGGCACTGATAACTTCAACATCACTAACAATGTTGTGCTTTCCGCAGAAATCTAACATTTCCTGAGTTTCTTTAATGCTGCCAATTGCAGAACCAGACAAACTTCTTTGCCGCCCCATCAAATTACCTGCATCAATTGAATATGGTTTTCCTGGCGCACCAACAACAACTAGCGATCCCCACATTCTTAATGTGTCAATGTAAGGGTGTAAATCAAGTTCCGCTGAAACGGTATTAATAATTACGTCGAAAGTGTTATTTAGCTTTTCTAATTCGCCAGATTGCGCAGTATTTACAAAATAAGTTGCTCCCATGTCGAGTGCGTCTTGTCGTTTATTTTCACTGTGACTAAGTACTGTTACTTCGGCGCCCATCGCTACTGCATTCTTAACTGCCATGTGACCTAGTCCACCTAAGCCCATCACCGCAACTTTTTTACCCGGACCAACTTGCCAATGTTTAAGTGGTGAATAAGTTGTAATACCAGCACAAAGTAAAGGTGCCACACCTTTGCGATCTAAATTTTCTGGTACGTGTACCACGTGATCAGCAACCACCACAATTGATTGAGAGTAACCACCATAAGTTGGAGTTACGCCGTCATGTTCCATGCCGTTGTAGGTCCAAACTGGACTTTTTAAACACCAATGACTCTGACCAATTTTGCAGTACTCACAATCACCACATGAATTTACGTAGCAACCAACCCCAGCTAAATCGCCAACCTTAAAATTTTTAACTGCACTGCCAACTTCTGAAATGCGGCCAACAATTTCGTGACCAGGAACCATTGGAAAAATTGCTTTACCCCACTCTTCACGAGCTTGATGGATGTCCGAGTGGCAAATCCCGGCAAATTCAATTTCAATCGCTACATCATTCACACCAACTGGACGTCGATCAAATTCCCAACTTGTCAGTGGGGCGTTGGGTGACATGGCTGCATAACCGCGAGTTTTAATCATTAATACTCCTAATAGATGTACTAATTGTATTGAAAACTTAAAAAATGAATTGTGGACAAGAAAAATTCAAAATAAGGCACAGTTAGAGTTAACTTATGTCGCAAGTATCTATTTCATTTCTTGGTGCAACAGAAACAGTCACCGGTAGCCGCTTCTTAATTTCAGATGGGCAAACCAAAATACTTGTCGATGCAGGTCTATTTCAGGGCACTCGCGAGATAAAAGATAAGAATTGGGAGCCATTTCCGGTCGAGCCAAGTTCTATTGATGCCATAGTTTTAACGCACGCACATCTTGATCACAGTGGGTATTTACCTTTACTTGTGAAACAAGGTTTCGAAGGAAATATTTATTGCACGGAATACACTGCAAAACTAGCTTCGGTAATTTTGCAAGATAGTGCTCGCATACAAGTTGAAGATGCAAAATTTGCCCGCAAAAAAGGCTATAGCAGGCATAAAGATCCACAGGCACTTTACGATGAACAAGATGCACTTCAAGCAATAAAACTTTTCAAAGTTTGTAAATTTGATCAAGAAATAAATGTTGAAAATAAAGCAAGTTTGCAGTTTTATCACTCTGGACACATTTTGGGCTCAGCATTCGTTTCAATAGAGCTATCGAATAAAAAATTCTTATTCACCGGTGACATGGGAAGACCAAC